>NZ_CADEAU010000452.1 GCF_902825405.1 Micromonospora maritima
CGCGGCGGGCGGCGCGGGTGCCGGTGCGGTAGGCGGCGCGGGTGCCGGTGCGGTAGGCGGTGCGGGAAGGGCCGCCGGCATCATCAACGCCGTCGGGGGCCTCATCGGCCAGATCGCCGGGATCGTGCAGGCCGCCCGGGCCGCCCGCCAGCAGAAGCAGCAGGCCGCCGGACAGGACGGTCAGCAGGGCGGCGCGGATCAGGCCGGCGCGCAGCAAGGCGACGCGCAGCAAGGCGGCGCGCAACAGGGCGGCGCAGCCCAGGACGACCCTCAGACCGGCGCGAACGACCAGACCGGCGCGAACGACCAGGCCGGCGCGAACGACCAGGCTGCCGGGGGCGAGCAGGCCGGCGGGGCCGACCAGCAGGGCGCGGCCGGTGGGCAGGCGGGCGACGCCGGTGACCGGGTAGCGCAGCGGATCCAGCAGATCCGGGCCCGGATCCAGCAGCTACGCGCTCTGATCCAGCAGATCCGCGCCGCCCGTCAGGCCGCCCGCGATCAGGGCGCGGGCCAGGACCAGGGAGCGGGCCAGAACCCGGGCGACGCGGCAGGCGCAGCTGGCGACCAGGACGGGAACGCGGCGGACGGGCAGTCGGGTGCCGATGCCGGCCTCGCCCCCGGCCAGGATCAGAGCGCCGACCGAACCGACCAGAACCAGGCCGACCAAGGCAGCCAGAACCAGGCGGCTCAGGGCGGTCAGGACCAGGCGGCTCAGGGCGGTCAGGACCAGGCGGGCCAGGGCGGTCAGGACCAGGCGGGCCAGGGACAGGGCCAGGCGGGCCGGGTGTACCAGGTCGCCGACCCTCGGGTCCCCGGTTGCGCTCCCGGTGACCCCGGATCGGACGCCGTCACCCCCGCATCCGCCCCGCCCACCCGCTGACCCCCCACAGCCTCAACCACCGATCCCCTGACGTCGATCATGAGGTTGACGGCACTTAAGAAGATCCACAAGGCGGTCAACCTCATGATCGACGCGGCGGGGTTGAGATCTTGGTAGGAAATGGCCCCTCTGAGGGCCATTTCCTACCAAGATCTCGGGGGCTTCTCAGCGTTTGGATTGGTTGTCCCGAGGGGTGGATACGGTGGGGCGGCCGAGCAGTGGTCGGCTCGCGGGAAACACGGGCCGGGCTCCACCGCCGCGGCGAGTCTCACCCGTCCCATCGAAAACCACCAAGGCCACCGAAAACCACCGAAAACCACCGACAGCCACCGAGAACCACCGGCAGCCACCGGCAGCCACCGGGGATCCCGGGCCCGCCGGGGACCACCGACGACCCCTACCCGCCCCGGACCGTCTGGCCACCGTCGACGAGACGAGGGTACGGGGCAAGGTTCAGACCAGGTCGGCTTCGCGGAGGAGCTTCCACAGGCCGGCGCCGTCGGGGGCGCTCAGCCACTTCTGGCCCACCGGGCCGGACGAGGAACGGCCGGCGGGCGCGGGCAGGCTGCCGGCCAGCACCGACTGGGTCGGGGACAGCCGGCGGATCGCCACGCCGGCCACGTTGTCCGGGTGGGCGGCGGCGAACTCCCGGTAGATCTCCTGGTCGTGCTGCCCGTCGTCGCCGATGAGCAGCCAGCGCACCTCGGGGAACTCGCGGGCCAGCCGGGCCAACGTGGCCCGCTTGTGCTCCCGCCCGCTGCGGAACCAGCGGTCGGCCGTCGGCCCCCAGTCGGTGAGCAGCAGCGGGCCGGCCGGGTAGAGGTGGCGGGAGAGGAACCGGGTCAGCGTCGGCGCGACGTTCCAGGCGCCGGTGGAGAGGTAGAAGACCGGCGCGCCGGGGTGGGCGGTGGCCAGGCGCTCGTAGAGCACCGCCATGCCGGGGACGGCGGTGCGGGCGTGCTCGTCGAGGACGAACGTGTTCCACGCGGCGAGCATCGGCCGGGGCAGCGCGGTCACCATGACCGTGTCGTCGATGTCGGAGAGGATCCCGAACCGGACGTTCGGGTCGAGGATGCGCACCAGCGCCTCCACCGGCTCGGCGTCGGCGACGCTGAGGCGTACGCAGCCCCAGCCGGGGGTGAAGTCGCCCTCGACGACGGTGTCGACGAAGCCGCTGCGGTCGGCGGTCACCTCGTGGCGCACGCCGTTGACCTCGATGGTCACCCGGGCGTGCTTGGCCGGCAGGGTGGCGAAGCTGCGCCAGCCCCGCACCTTGTCCAGCCGGCCCCGCCGGCGGGTGTCCGGGCGGCCGAGCAGCACGCGGCAGAGCACCCGCGCCCAGCCGGGGGCGCCGTAGCCCGCGTACGCGATGATGTTGGGCTGCCACCCGGTGCGCCGCAGCCGGCGTTCCACGAGCCCGTGCACGGCGTCCTCGATGCGGGCGGCCCGGTGCAGTTGCGGCACGGCCAGCTGGTCCGGTGGTGTGGGTGGCACGTAGCAACACTGCCACAACCGACGGGGGCCGGCCACGCGAGTGATCTACGCCGATCCGCCCCGGACGCCGGCCGGCAGCGTGCCAGACTGCGTCGTGTCGCAGGTGAAGCGGGACGCGATGGGCCGGCCGGACGCGCCGGCGCTGGTGGCGTTGCTGCTCGGCGCGGTCGGGGTGGGATACCGGCTGGTGCTGACCGTGCTCACGGTGCCCGCCTCGAACAGCGACGAGGCCACGTTCGGCCTCGCCGCCCTGCACATCGCCGGCGGCCACGAGCGGCCGGTCTTCCTCTACGGGCAGCGCTACATGGGCGTGCTGGAGTCGTATCTGGCGGCGCCGCTGGTGGGCTGGGCCGGACCGAGTTGGCCGCTGCTGCGGCTGCCGCTGCTCGCGCTGTACGCGATCTTCCTGTGGCTGGCGTACCGGCTGACCCGCCGCCTCTTCTCCCCCTGGCTGGCCGTGGTCGTGGTGGGCCTGCTGGCGCTCGGCTCGGAACGGGTGGTCCGCGACCAGCTCACCGTGGTCGGCGGCCGGCCCGAGGTCAAGCCGGCGGTGCTGGCGTTGCTGCTGATCGCGGTCGCGCTCAGCGAGGACCGGGTGCGGCACCGCTGGCTGGCCACCGGCGGGTTCGGGCTGCTCGTCGGGCTGGCGCTGTGGTCGGACTGGCTGATCGCGCCCTATCTGCTGGTGGCCGGCGTGGTGCTGCTGCTGGCGATCCCCCGCGAGCTGGTCGGCTGGCCCGGCGTGCTGCTGGTGGCGGGTTTCCTGGTCGGCGTCGCGCCGGTGGTCAAGGACAACGTCGTGGCGCCGCCGGGGCAGGACTCGCTGTCGGTGCTACGGGAGATCAGCACGAAGGAGGGCGTGGCGCCGACGATCGCCGAGCGGCTGCGCGGCGGTCTGCTGGAGGGGGTGCCGCTGGCCACCGGGCTGTGCCCGATGGACGGCTGCGCGCGCTGGGCGCAGTGGTTCGGTTTGCTCTACCCGGTGCTGCTGGTGGCCGCCGCCGGGCTCGGGCTGCTCGCGTACCGCCGGGCCGCCGACCACGCCGCCCGGGTGCGGGCCGCGGCGGTGCTCGCGCTCGTCGTCGGCGCGGCCCTGACCCTGATGGCGTACGTGCGCAGCCCGCTCGCCGCGACCGACCCGCTGGGCAACGCCCGCTACCTGTCGGTGCTCCAGATCTCGCTGCCGGCGGTGCTGTGGCCGCTCTGGCTGGCCGCCGCGCACGCACTGCGGGCCTCCGCCGGCCGGGTGGCCCGGCTGGGTGGCGCCACGGCCGCCGCGGTGCTGGCCGGGTTGACCGCCGCCGCGGTCGCCGGCACGGTGGCCTTCCTGGCCCACACCCCCGGGGTACGGGCCGAGGAGCGCTCCGCCCGCCGGCTGGCCGACGCGGTGCTACGGTCCGGCCTGCACGAGGTGTACGGCGACTACTGGACCTGCAACCGGCTCATCTTCAACACCGGCGAGCGGGTCGCCTGCGGGGTGCTGGACGGCAACCTGACGCCCGGGCAGAACCGCTACCCGGCGTACTGGCAGCGGGTGGGGCGGGCGGCCCGCCCCGGGTACGTGGTGGCGGTCGGCTCGTCGGCGGAACGCGGGCTGCGGCGGCTGCTCGGCGACCGGGCCGACGCGGCGCTGGTGGCCGAGGTCGGCGGGAGTCGCGTCTACCACCCGGACCGCGCCGTGCGACCGTGGCGCTGAGCCCGGCCCGTACGCTGTGCCGGTGCTCATCCTGCTCCCCCCGTCCGAGGGCAAGGCCGAGGCCGGCACCGGCCGGCGGCTGGACCTGTCGCGGCTGTCCCTGTCGGAGTTGAACCCGGCGCGGGAGGCGGTGCTGACCGCGCTCGTCGACCTCTGCGCCGGCCCGGACCAGACGGCGGCCCTGGGGTTGCTGGGTCTCAGCGAGGGCCAGCGCGGCGAGCTGCGGCGCAACGCCCGGCTGCGGGTGGCGGCCACCGCGCCG
>NZ_CADEAU010000453.1 GCF_902825405.1 Micromonospora maritima
GCCGCCGCGCTCGCCCTGGGCACGCCGCCGGCCTAGGCGGCGCGGCGGCGCGGCGGCCTCAGGAGACCGCCGCCCGCACCAGCTCCACGAGCCTCTTCTCCACCTCCGGGCTCCACCTGGTCAGGGCGTACGCCACCGGCCAGAGGTCACCCTCGTCGAGGTTGGCCGCGTCCTGGAAGCCCACGGTCGAGTAGCGGTAGTTGAACTTCCCCGAGTCCTGGAAGAAGACGACGATCTTGCCGGCCGCGTTCGCGTAGGCGGGCATGCCGTACCAGGTCTTCGGCGACAGCTCCGGGGCGTTGGCGGAGATCGTCACGTGCACGCGCTCGGCCAGCTCGCGGTCGTCCGGCGCCATCTGCGCGATCCGGTCGAGCAACGCCTGCAACTCGTCCGCCTTCTTGGCGCCCTTCTTCCCCTCGGCGCGCAGCTCGGCGGCGCGCTCCTTCATCGCGGCGCGCTCCTCGGCGCTGAAGCCCTCGGACATCTCGGTTCCCCCTCGTCGGACGCGGTCCGCGTGGTGCCGACCGCTCAGGGAAAACGGTATGGCCGGTGGGCCTGCGGGCGCTTCTCGATTCCTGATCAGCTGCCCGCCCGCTCCGTCCAGCGGGCCCGCCACGCGGGCGCGGCCTCCGCGCCCGGACACGTCCAGTATTCCCGGCCGTCGACGACCCGGCCGTCCCGCACCGTCCAGAACGAGGCCACCCGGTGCAGCCCCATGTCGTCGTGCGGGACCTCCACCTCCGAGACCACCGCGTCCCCCTGGGCCACGATCCGCAGCACGCGGATCGACCAGCCCTCCGGATATTCCGCGTTGACCCGGACGTAGTTGGCCCGCCCCACGATCCGCTCGGCGCTGACCGGCCACTCCACCACCAGGTCGTCGGCGAGCAGCTCGCCGAGCCCGGCCCAGTCACGGGCCTGCATCCGGTCCCACAACTCCTGAACGACCTCGGCGGGTTCCCTGCGGGCATCGTGGCAGGGCCCACCGACAGGCCCGCGGGCCGTCACCCGGCGGCCCGGGACCGGGCGTGCGGCCACGGCGGCATCTCGTCCACGTCGTCGCCCTCCTCCGCCCGCACCCACCAGCCGGTGTCCTCGACGTAGTGGTCGAGCCACTCGGCCAGGCTCGGCGAGTCGACCCACCAGGCCAGGTCAGGATCGCCCGGGTTCGGCTCGAAGAGCAGCACCGTGCCCTCCTCGGTGCGGCAGTCGACGCACGCGTACATGCCGCAGCCCCAGTCGAGGATCGGCAGGACCCCCTCGGGCCAGGCCCAGTCGCTGCCCGGGGGAGCCGTGCGGGCCTCCAGGTAGGAGTCGACCGCCTGCTCGTCGGTCGGCCCGTCGACCAGGCTGAGCAGTTGGTAGTCGGGCCCGAAGCCGCCGTTGGCGAACTCCCGGTAGACCAGGGCCAGCAACGAATGCAGCGGAAAACCCAGCCGGCTCTCGGCCTCGGCGATCCGGGCGGGGGACAGCGGCGGGGGCAGCGGCTCGGGCTGGTCCGCGCGGACCCGACGAGCCAGGCGGTCCAGCAGGAGCGAGTGATCGGTCACGGCCGCTGATCATGCCGGATCGGTCCGACAGTCCGCGACGAGCGGCGGGCCGGGACGCGCGAGGTCGTCCGGCGGCTCACCGCCGTCCACCGGCGATCAGCCCGCCCGCTGCTCCGACCGGAACTCGTGGACCACCTCGATGCGCCCGACGAGGTGACGGTTGAACTCGTCGAGCTCCTCCGCCGGCACCCAGAGCTCCAGGATGTCCCGTCCGCCGACCTGCCGGACCGGGTAACGCTCGGCGAAGGCGCGCTGCACGTGGAAGCGGGTGACGTAGCCGACGCCGGACGCGGGCACGTTCCAGTCCCGGGCGATCATGACCGCGTACTGCTCGTTGAGCACCGGGTAGAAGATCGGTTGGTCCGGCAGCCGGGGCGGCCAGGCCCGCCATCCGGAGGCGCGGACCAGATCGAGCTCCTGCGGCCCCGTCGGGCGCCACAGCGTCGTCGTCTCCGTCACCTCGTGCCCCTTCCCTGTCCGGTCGTGGCACCGTACCGGTGGCCCCGGGCGCGGGCCACGGAGATTCGTACGCCCCGCGGCGGCGTCCCCCATCGCGGCCGATGAGTTTGGCATGCTGCGGCGGTCCACCCGTCGACATCCCTGACCTGAAGGAGCACCGCGATGGCCAAGGTCATCTCCACCCTGTTCATCTCGGCCGACGGCGTCGCCGAGATCGACCCCGACTGGCACTTCCCGTACTTCGACGACAACATGGGCCGTGCCGTCACGGAGGACTACGACACGTCCGACGTGCTGCTCATCGGGCGCGAGACCTACGACAGCTTCGCCGGGGCGTGGCCCGACCGGGAGGCCGCCGGTGGGGAGGACGCGCCGTTCGCGAAGCAGCTCGGCGACATGCGCAAGGTCGTCGCCTCCCGCCAGCCGCTGGAGTTCTCCTGGCGCAACTCGGAGCTGATCGACGGTGACCTCGTCGCCGCCGTGACCGCGCTGAAGGCCGACGCCGGCATCAGGGGCATCCTGATCCCCGGCTCGATCTCGGTGGTGCAGCAACTGCTCGCCGCCGGCCTGGTCGACGAGCTGCGGCTGCTGATCCACCCGGTCGCGGCGCGCAAGGGCCGCCGGCTGTTCGACGACGGCGACGGCGCCTACCACCTGCGGGTGGTCGCGACCGAGGTGTTCCCGACCGGCGTGATCCGGGTGATCTACGCGCCGACCGAGGCGCCGGGCGCGGTCGGCTACGACGACGTCAAGGACCAGGTGCCGGCCGGCAACTGACGGGTCGAGGGGCAGTGCCGGGCCGTCCACTGTGACAAGATCCACCGGATGCGTCGTGGACCGCTGCTCCTGAGCGCCGCCGTGGTGTGCGTCGCCCTGCACGTCGTCGGCGTGCTGGTGGCCCGGCCGGTCTGGCGCGGCGCCGAGGTGCTCGCCCTGGTGCTGCTCCTCGCGTACGCGGTCGTCGGCGGGCTCCCGGCCGGTCGGTGGGCGGCGCTGGCGATGCCGGCGGCGCTGGCCCTGCTGGCCGCGGACGCGCTGCGGACCATGCCGCCGGAACCGGGCTCGGCCGACATCGGCTGGCAGGTGCTCCGGCCGGACGAGGTCCGGGTGGAGCTGACAGCCGGCCTCGACGCCGGGCTCACCGCCTGCTGGGCGACGCTCGGCGCGCTGGCCGTGCTGCTGCTCCGGTGGCGCGGCCCGGTCCCGCCCCGCTGGGTGGTCGCCGCCGCTGCGGCGGCGGCACCGGTCGTCGGGTACGCGGTCGTCCGGGTCGTCGACATCTGGCGCGACCTGGCCGCCGGCGACCCGGCCCACGCCCCCGACGGCGACGGTGCCGATCCGGTTTCCGCCGTGATCCTCGCGGTGTTGCCGCCGGTGGCCCTGGCCACCCTCGCGCTGGCACTGGCCGCCCTGCTGGCGGGGCACGGCCGGCTACTGGCGGCGGCCGGTGCGGCCCTGCTGGCGGTGGTCGCGCTGCCGTTGACCGACAGCAGCATCGGTGCCGTGCCGCTGCCCGGCTTCCCGGGCGAGGGAACCGAGCTGTTCGCCTGGCACGCCATCACGCCCACGTCGGCCATGCCGCAACCGGTGCCGGCGCTGACCGTGGCGGTGGAACTCACCGCGTACCTGCTGCTCGTCGCGGGCCTGCGCGGTGCGGACCGCGACGAGCCGGCCGCGCCCGACCCGGCGGCCGGGTAGGCGGATAACCACTGGCGGACGTCGCGGTGCACGGTTACGCTCCACCGCGATGACTCTCTCGTGCAGATGGGGGGTCCCGTTCGCGCAAGGTGAGTGCTGATGCGCTCCCCGGCCGCGAACGCGGAATCCCGTCTCTCCCTCTGGCTGCGGGTGCGTGAGTACGCCGTCCCGCCGTCGATGATCCAGACCGCGACCGAGCGTCGGCGGGTCGGTGACTGGGCCGGCGCCTGTGCCGCCGCGCGCGTCGACGTCGACCTGAGCCTGCGCGCGGTCACCGACCGGCACGGCCGGGAGCTGGCCGCACGGCTCCGGTCCGACCTCCGGCACCTGGCGCCCGATCTGCTGCGCTGGCACCTGCCGAGGGTCGCCCCGGACGGGCTGCTGCGTCCCGGGTTGACCGTCTCGCTGGCCCGCTACCGTCCCGCCGGCGGGGCCGACGCCGTCCACCTGGTGGTGCGCACGCCGCCGTCCTGGGCCGACGCCGGGCAGCGGATCAGCCTGGCGGTGTGGAGCGGGCCCGGCGACGACGTCCGCGCCCACCCGCATCCGCGTCCCGACCGCCACCACCGGCTGGACCTGCACCGCCACCTGTGGGACGCGCGCCGCGCCCCCGAGTTGCGG
>NZ_CADEAU010000454.1 GCF_902825405.1 Micromonospora maritima
GGCGCGGTCACGCCCTCGGCCGCGCCGAGCGCGTCGGCGAAGCCCAGCGCCAAGCCCTCCGCCGACCGGAAGCCGGCCGGCGGGGGCGGCACCCGGACCAGCAGCGCCCCGTCCGCGCCGAGGACCACCACCAAGGCGCCTGCGCCCACCACGCGCACGGTCACCGGCCCGACCGTCACCTACCGGTACGGGTCGTTGCGCGTGCAGATCACGCTGAGCGGCAGCCGGATCGTCGACGCCACCGGGCTGGACATGCCGGTCGGGGGTCAGGAGGGACAGCGCGCCGACGACGTGCAGGCCCGCTACAGCGGCAGCTCGGGCGAGGTGGTGGCCAAGCAGAGCGCCAACCTGAACACCGTCTCCGGGGCCACCTACACCAGCACCGCGTACAAGCAGTCGCTGCAGGCCGCGATCGACAAGGCCTAGGCTTGGCCGCCGCCGGTCGACCCGGGCTGCGCCGGGTCGAGCAGATCATGGGTACGGCGATCAGCCTCGACCTGGCCGACGACAGGCCCGCCGCCGTCCTGCACGAGCTGGCCGAGGAGACGTTCGACTGGCTGCGCGAGGTGGACGCGCGGTTCAGCACGTACCGGGACGACAGCGAGGTGTGCCGGCTGGACCGGGGGGAGTTGGCGCTGGCCGACGCCTCCCCGCACCTGCGGGCCGTGCTGGAGCGCTGCGCCGACCTGTGGACGGCCACGGACGGCTTCTTCGACGCGTACGCGACCGGGCGGCTGGACCCGTCCGGCTACGTCAAGGGCTGGGCGGCGCAGGTGGCGTCCGACCGGCTGCTGGCCGCCGGGGCACCGAACCACTGCGTGAACGCCGGTGGCGACGTGCGGGTACGCGGCCACACGGCCACCGGAGAGCCGTGGCGGATCGGGGTGCGGCATCCCTGGGACCCGGCGGCCACCTGCCTGGTGCTGACCGGCACCGACCTGGCGGTCGCCACGTCGGGGGTCTACGAGCGCGGTCACCACGTGGTCGACCCGCGCCGGGGGACACCGGCGGCCGGACTGCGCTCGGTCACCGTGGTCGGACCCGACCTGGGCCTGGCGGACGCCTACGCCACCGCCGCGGTCGCCATGGGCGAACCCGGCATCGCCTGGCTGGACCGACTGCCGACACCCTGGCAGCACGCCGTGGTCACCGACACCGCCCGCCTCCAGCACTCCCGCACCCTCCCAGTGGCCCCCTGACCCCCGCCCTCCGCCGAGCCCGCCGACCCCGGCGATCATGAAGTTGACGGCGCGACACGCCGGGCGCCCGCCCGCCAACCTCATGATCGACGGGGTGGGACCGGGGCCGACGGTCAGCGGAGGGGGCGGTGGAGGATGGCGGGGCGGGAGCCCGGAGGGCGGGGGCGGCCGGGGCGGGCGCCGCGCGGGCGGGTGAAGGCCCACGGGTGCGGGCGGCGGCGGTGCCGCGGTGGTTCGGTGCCGCCGGTGTGGCGGGCCGCGTCGTCCCTGGACATCGTCAAACCCCCGCTCTGGCGCGTGCGCGCCCTCGGCAGGCACAACGAGTGCGGTGCCGGGGAGGTCGCTGTCGGGCAGTTGTCCCGGGTCAGCGGCCCCGGCGGGGGAGGGGCAGCTGACCGGGGAGCAGGTCCGGGGTGAGCGTGACCCCGGCCGCCCGTAACGCGGCGATCAGCGCGTTCTGCATCAGGTAGGAGTCGGGGAGCTGCCACCGGGCCTGCTCCGGTGCGACGGCCCAGCGCACGGTCCCCTCCGGCAGCCGGGTCGGCGGCGCCGGGATCCACGAGCCGGGGCCGTGCCGCACCACGTGGAAGCAGTGCTCCAGCTCCGGTCGCAGCGGGTCACCGGGGCGGACCAGGAACATCCAGCGGCCGGTCGGGGTGACCAGCACCGGCCCTCGTACGCCGAAGCCCGCCGGATGGGTGGCGACCGTGTCCAGCACCCGCCGGCCGAGGTGGGCGGCGACCTCCAGCACGTCGAACGCGTGTCCGGTGGGCAGCAGCACCCCGTGCGGGCGGTCCCGCCACCAGGTGGCCACCCGGGCCGGGTCGGCGCTGGCCGCGCGCTCCCAGTCCTCCAGCGCGGGGTGGCAGCCCACGGTGGGACAGCCGGCCCGCCCGCAGACGAAGCGGCTGTTGGCCAGGCAGGCGCCCGGGGTGACCGGCCAACCGTGCAGCGCGTACCGGACGGCGACCCGGCGCAGCCGGACCCGCTCCAGCGGCGACAGGTGAGCGACGCGCGGTCGGACGTTCCCCCACATGTGTGCCATCCCCTCTCGCCCCGCCGAACCGTCCACTTGCCACACGTCGAAAGCCGTCACTGCCGTAACCCACGCTCGTTGAGCTGACGAAACGGTTGGTGCAACTTGCACGAAAACTACGAGAACTGGCTGGACGGCTGACGTACAACCTGTGCGACCAGGGCAAACCTGATGGACGTGGGGGGACCGGCCGGCGCCGTGAGGGGGAGGGAGCAGGGATGGACGAACTACCCATAGGCCGGCGGGTGGCGTACTGGCGGAGCCGCCGCAAGATGTCCCAGCAGGTCTTCGCCGACCGGCTCGGCAAGTCCAAGAGCTGGGTGGACAAGGTGGAGCGCGGCGTCCGCCGGCTGGACAAGTTCTCGGTGCTCTACGAGATCGCCGACATCCTCCAGATCGACGTGCAACTGTTGCACGGCAAGGACCCGGAGCGGCGCACCGACGCGCTCAACTGCATCGACCAGGTCGAGGTCGAGGAGATCCGCACCGCGCTGGAGCGGTACGACTCGATGAGCGCCTACTTCGACGCCGCGCCCTACCCGCCGCCGCTGGACGACATGCGCAAGGCGGTCAACCACGCCTGGCTCACGTACCAGTACGGCCGCTACGGCATGCTCACCCGCGCGCTGCCCAAGCTGCTGCGCGACGCCCAGGCGGCCGACGCCGGCTACGGCGGCGACGACCAGGCCCGGGAGGCCGCCCACCTGCTCGGGCAGGTCTACCAGATCGCCTCCTCGGTGCTGCGCAAGCTCGGCGAGTGCGACCTGGCCTGGCTGGCCGCCGACCGGTCCATGGCGGTCGCCCAGCGCGCCGACGACCCGCTGCTGGCCGGTATCGCCACCACCCGGGTCTGCAACGCCCTCGTCGCGATGGGCCGCCCCCGCCCGGCGCTCGAACTCAACGTGCGGATCGCCAACCGCCTCGCCCCCGGCGGCGACAACGACATCCGGCCGGAGCGTCTCTCCGTCTACGGCATGCTGCTGCTCCAGGGCGCGATGGCCGCCGCCCGGATCGGCGACTCGGCGACGGTGGACGACCTGCTCACCGGCGCGTCGGAGGCGGCCACCCTGCTCGGCGCCGACCACAACCACTACTGGACCTCGTTCGGCCCGACCAACCTGGAGCTGCACCGGGCGGCCGCGGCCGTCGAACTGGGCGACGGCGGCCGGGCCGTGGAGACGCACCACCGGCTGGCCGAGCCCGCGTTCAACGCGCTGCTGCCCGAACGCCGCGCCCACCACCTGCTCGACCTGGCCCGGGGCTACGCCCAGATCGGCGACGTCGCCAACGCCGGCGACATGCTGCTGCGGGGCGACCGGCTCGCGCCCTCCGAGATCCGTTGCCGGCCCATCGCCCACGAGGTGATGTCGGACGTGCTCCGTCGCACACGGGGTGCGCCGCCTCCGCCGATCGCGGAGTTGGCTGAGCACATGGGAGTAGGAGTATGAGCGCGGGTCGGGCCGGATGAGCGGTCCGCACACCACCGACGGGCACCGCCGGGTGCTCTACGTCATCGCCTGCGGTTCGCCGCTGGCCCGTCACGTCGGCCGGCTGGTCGACCTCGCCCAGTCGGACGGCTGGACGGTCTGCGTGGTCACCACCCCGGACGGCGCGAAGTTCGTCGACCGGGCGGCGCTGGCCCGGCAGACCGGCCACCCGGTCCGGACGCACTACAAGAACCCGGGCGACCCGGACGTGCTGCCCCCGGCCGACGCGATACTGGTCTGCCCGGCGACCGTCAACACGGTCAACAAGTGGGCGGTGGGGATCACCGACACCCTGGCGCTCGGCCTGCTGGTCGAGGCGCAGGGCCTGGGCGTGCCGATCGCGGCCGTCCCGTACACCAACGAGGCGATGGCCGGGCACCCGGCGTTCCGGGCCAGCCTGGCCCGGCTCGGCGAGTGGGGCGTCCGGGTGGTCTTCGGTGAGCACGTCGTCCGCCTGCACCCGCCGGGGACCGGTGAGCGGCACCTGGACGCCTTTCCCTGGGATGCCGGCCTGGCCGCCCTGGACGGCGCGGCGCGGCCGGTCGCCAGGGTCGGCTGAGGGGACGGGCGCGGGGCCCGCCGGCGTCC
>NZ_CADEAU010000455.1 GCF_902825405.1 Micromonospora maritima
GACTCGCCGACCTCCAGCCGGTCGTCGCGGCCGAGCACCCACCGGGTCATCCCGTCCGCGCCGAGCCGCAGCACCTGCGCCCGGGCGTCGCGGGGCGCGGTGGCCAGGGGCACCACCGGGTCCACCCGGGCGGCCGGCGCGGCGTCGGAGAGCAGCAGGTTGAGCATCGGGCCGACCAGCCGGTTGACCGAGCCCCGGTCGCGCAGCGACACCCCGTCCGCCGGGGCCTCGTCGGCGTACGGGCTGCGCGGGCCCGGCGCGTGCGCCATCGCGCCCAGCCGCAGCCACCCGGACTGCTGGTAGTGGCGCAGCCGCTGGGCGAACCAACTGGACTGCGCCTCGCCGAGGAAGCCGTACCGGTCCTCCTCGCGGTGGGTGATGGCGATGGTGGAGTTCAACCCGGCCACCACCACCCGCAGGTCGGGCACGCCGAACAGCGTCCACGGCTGTTCGCTGTCGAAGATCCGGTCGTCGAGACCCTGGTAGAGCTCGTCGAAGAGACGCGCGTAGTGCCGCCACTTGGGCCAGTACGGCGGCTGCGGGTCGACGTCGTCGGCCTCGCAGGTGGCGAAGTACGCCCGGCAGGCGGCCATCGTCACGTCCCGCGGCCCGGGCACCACGACGAGTCGGTGCGGCTCCAGCCCGAGCAGCACCCGCAGCCCGGTGAGGAAGCTCAGCGCGTCGGAGAACTCGCGCGGGCTGCCGGACTCGGTCAGGTTCCCGGCCACCACCAGCAGGTCGGGCCGGGGCACCCCGTCGTTCATCAGCAGCGTCAGGTCACCCATCAGGTGCTCCTGGCGTTCGCCCGGGGTGACCGGGTCGCCCGGGGAGATCACTCCCCGGCCGAAGCGGGGGCCGGCGACCTGGAGCACGGTGACGGTGTCGCGGGCGGTCGGCGGCGCGACAGTCGCCGGCGGGAACGGCGGCGGGTTGATCGGGGTACGCCGGGCGCGGCGCGGCGCGGGCACGCCACCGGCCGGCGCGGCGAGCACGCCGTGCGGGTCGTCGGGATGGTGCGGGAAGGCCGGCTGCCGCATCGGCTTGGCCCGGCCGTCGAGCGCCTCCCTGATCCGGTCCAGCACGCGTCCGCGCGCCTGCGCCGGATCGTCCACCCCGACCAGGTCGACGTAGGTGATGGTGGCGAGCAGGCCGTCGATCGGGCAGTCCTCCACCCGCACGGTGACCAGCTTGTTGCCGGTGCCGTCCGGGTCGGCGCGCAACGCCGCCTGCCACTCCAGCTTGCCGTACGTCGAGTGCAGGTAGCGTTCGGACAGCACCGCCACCACCACCTCGGCCTCGCGGACCCCCCGGTCCATGAAGTCGATGAAGTTGGTGCCGGCGACGAAGTCCCACGCCTGGAGCAGGGTGCGGTAGCCGGCGGCCTCGAACTCCCAGGCCAGCCACGTCGCCCAGCGTTCGTCGGCGGGCGAGTAGCTGATGAAGAAGTCGATGGGGCGGTCGGACCGGGTGGGGTGCGCGCCTACAGCCACCTGGCCATTATGGCCACCGACGGTCAACAGATCGACACCCTCGGCTGCCCGGGCGTGCACGCGTCGGGCCGGACCGCGCCCAGCCGGGTGTGCGAGGATCACCCCTCGTGGAGACCGTCGGCGATCCGCCGTCCGCCGCGCCGGACCGGCCCCGTCGGCGACGCCTGCACACGCTGGACTGGATCGCGATCGGGCTGGCCGTGGTCGGCGTGGGCTGCGTGCTCTCCGGGCTGCTCCCCCGCACCGACGCCGAAGCCACGGTGCGGCGCATCGTGCCCATCCTGATCTTCCTCGGCACGGTGGTGGTGCTGGCCGAGCTGACCGCGGTGGCCGGCGTCTTCGACGCGCTCGCCGCGCGGGTGGCGATCACCGCCCGGGGCAGTTTCCGGGCGTTGTTCTGGCTCTGCGTGGCGGTCGCCTCGCTCACCACGATCGCGCTCAACCTGGACACGACGGCGGTGCTGCTCACCCCGGTGATGATCGCGCTGGCCCGCACCCTGAACGTGCCGCCGACCCCACTGGCGATGACCACGGTCTGGCTGGCCAACACGGCGAGCCTGCTGCTGCCGGTGTCCAACCTGACGAACATCCTGGCCAGTGACCGGATCGGCCTGGATCCGCTGCCCTGGGCGGCCCGGCTGTGGTGGCCGCAACTGGTCGCCATCGCGATCACGATGCTGCTGCTCTGGTGGTGGTACTGGCGACCGGCCCGCGCCGGGGCGGACCCGTTCGTCCCGCCGTCGCCGTACGTGCCACCGGACCGGACGCTCTACCGGACCGCGCTCGCCTCGTGCCTGCTGTTCGTCGCCGCCGTCCTGGCCGGGGTCGAGATCGGGATCGCCTCCGGGGTGGCCGCCGCGATCCTGGTCGCCGGGTTCGCGGTGCGGGCCCGGCACCGGCTGCGTCCGGCGCTGGTGCCGTGGCGGCTGCTGGTCTTCGTGACCGGGCTGTTCCTGGTGGTGCAGACCATCGGCCGGCACGGCCTGGACACCGTGATGGGCACGCTCATCGGCACCGACCAGGGGGCGGAGGGGGCGTTGCGGGCCGGCGCCGTCGGGGCGCTGTTCAGCAACGTGGTCAACAACCTGCCGGCGTACCTGGCCGGTGAGGCGGTCATCGCCGTCGACCGGCACACGCAGTTGCTGGCGTTGCTGGTCGGCACCAACGTGGGTCCGCTGGCCACGCCGTGGGCGTCGCTGGCCACGCTGATCTGGTACGAGCGCTGCCGGGCCGCGGGCGTGGCGGTGCCGCTCGGCCGGTTCGTGGCGACCAGCGCCGCGTTGGCCGCGCTCGCCACGACCGCCACGGTGGCGGCCCTGCTGGTCGGCCCCGGCGCCTGACCGGTCCCGGTCCCGCCCGACCCGCTCCCGTTTCCATCGTGACGTTCGCCCCTGCCCGCCCGGCCACCAGCCGTCGCCGGCAGCTCCCGGACCACCGGACGCCCGCGGCCGTGCCCGGTGGCCGGTGGCCGGTGGCCCGTGGTGGGCTGCGGACCTCCGACTCCGGCCCTCCGCCGAGGAGGTCACGGAGCGTGACTCGGAGCGGGAACGCCCTCGCTTTCACCGATATACCGGAGAGTCATGATTATGCCTATCCGGTATATCGGGCTCAGGAGGTCAACCGTCCTGGCCGCGGGCGGGACAACGACGGGCCGTCGGAACCTCCGGACCTGCCACACGCCGCGGCGGCGGACGATGACGCATCTGCCGCGCCGCGCGCCGTGAGCCGTGAGCGTCGCGGGGCATGCCGTCGGAGGCTCGACCGCCACCCGCCGAGGCGTCGCCCGCCAGGCCACCGCACGCGCACGCCACCGCAGGCACACCGGAGGGCGGGGTCACGGCGGTGGTGCGGGCGGACGGTGTCGGGTCCGGCGGAGCAGGTAGAGCAGCGCGCTGGCGGCGAAGAGCACCGCGCTGACCGCCAGCCAGCGGCCGAGCAGGGGCCGGAGCGTCAGGCCGGTGGCCGCCGCGTACGTGCCGTCGCCCAGCCCGAGGATGCCGGGCAGGTAGACCAGGAACAGCAGCGCCGACCCGAGCGCCGGCACGCGGACGTGGTTGCGCAGCGACGGGCCGGCCCGCCCCAGCAACCGGTCGGCCGAGGCGTACACCGGGAAGAGCACCAGGTCGTGCGCGACCACCGCGCCGAGGAACCAGAGCAGCATCCGGCCCGCGGTCGGCTCGCCGGCCAGCCGCAGCGCGATCCACCCGGTCACCGCGAAGCAGCCGACCAGGAGCAGCAGGTGCCACGGCGCCGCGCCGTACGCCCGCCGGAACTCAGCCATCGAACTCGATCTCCTCGACCCACTTGGTGCAGTGCACGCCGGGCAGCGCGGGCACCACGACCCGCGCCGGGAAACCGTGGTCGGGGCTGAGGTCGACGCCGTTGACCCGCAGCGCGAGCAGCGCGTCCGGGTCGGTGACCTGACCGCCGTGCAGGCTGGCGCGGTTGAACTGCCCGCCGCGCTCCAGCGACCGGACCCGGGCCACGGCGGGCGCGCCGGCCCCGACCAGCGCGGCGAGGTCCCGCAGGCGCACCCCGGTCCAGGTCTGCGAGGTGGACCAGCCCTCCACGCACGCTATCGGCAGGGTGGCGGTGTGCTGGGGCAGCGCGAGCAACCCGGCCCGGTCCAGCGCCCGCGTCCGGTCGCCGGCGCGCAGCGTCAGCCGCCAGCCCGTACCGGTGCGGTCGGGGGTGATGCCGGCCGCGGCGGCGGTGCGGTTGACCGGGAACCCGGTCGGCCCGTCGCCCACCCGCCGGCTGCGGGGCAGCAGCAGCGCGGTGCGCCGCAGGGCGTCCACGCTCTGCCCG
>NZ_CADEAU010000456.1 GCF_902825405.1 Micromonospora maritima
GCCCGGCTGGCCGTCGAGCACGGTGCCGGGGCGGAGGAGCTGCCGGCGGCGCGGGCGGCGCTCGGCACGTTCACCGAGGTCGGCGACGTCACCGGCGAGCTGTCCGCCCGGTCGGTGCTCTGTGCGCTGCTGCGCGGGCTCGGCGCGCACGACGAGGCACGTGAGCAGGCCGAGGCGGCGCTGTCACTGGCCACCCGGCACGGCCGGGTACGCGAGATGGCGGTCGCCCAGCACCACCTGACCTGGCACGACGTACGCGCGGGTCAGTTGGCCGGGGCCCGGCGGCGGCTGGCCACGGTCGACCGGCTGGCCGCGCAGTGTGGCGACCAGCGCCTGCGCCTGCTGGCCCGGGCCGATCTGGCCGAGCTGACCCGGTTGGAGGGCCGCTACGCGGAGGCGGTCGAGCAGGGGCGGCGGGCCGCCGCGGCGCTGGTGGAGCTGGGCGATCCCGGGCGGCTCCGGCGGGTGGTCGGCTCGGTCGGGCTGGCGCTCGCGCTCCAGGGGCGGATCGACGACGCGTCGGCCGTGGTGGCGGAGCTGTGGCCGTCCGGACCGGTGCCGAGGCCCCGTCGGCCGTCGGCCGCCGAGCGGTTCGACCCGCCCGGCGCGGGCCGGGACGCCCGTACCGAGGACGCGCTCCGCGGACTCATCGAGGGCCAGGTGGCCCTGCACCGGGGAGATCGTGAGCTGGCCACGGAGTGGTTCGCCGCCGCGGCCGAGGCGGCGTCCGGCGGCGCGGACCGGCGGGACCTGGTCGAGGCGCTCGTCGGGTTGGCGGCCAGCACCGGCGAGGTGACCGTGCTGGACCGGCTGGATCACGCCCGGCAGACCACCGGCGTCAGTCTGCTGCCCCGGGAGGAGGAACTGCTCTACGCCCTGGTGGCGCAGCGGGATCGCGCGCGGCGGGGCTGAGCGGAGGGCGCGGGGGTGGCGCGAGCGAAGTAGCCCCCTGGTGCTGCCCCTCGCTCCACGCTCGCGCCAGCACCCCCCGGTGCCCCCCGCTGCCGGAAGCCTATCGGTGCACGCGGGGAATTTCGGGGGCGTATGTCGGTATTTGTCATGGTCGTTGGGCGGTTCTGCCGGTGATTCTGCCGGTGACCGACCGGTAGGTGTGCCTCAGTAGCCGGCGGTTCCGGCCGGCTCGGTGCTGCCGGCGGTGGCACCGGGGTGGACCGCATCGCGCACCCGGCGCAGGCCGTCCAGGAGCCCGTCCAGCTGGGCCGGGTCGAGTTGGCCGGTGAACCACTGCTCGATGATCTTCAGATGGCCGGGCAGGATCTCGTCCAGCCGGCTCAGGCCGGCGGCGGTCACCACCGCGAAGGAGCTGCGCCGGTCGGATGGGCAGGCTCGGCGACAGATCAGGCCGTCGCGTTCCATCCGGTCCACCACCCGGGTCACGCCACTCGTCGAGAGCGAGGTCTGGGCGGCGAGGTCGGTCATCCGCAACTGGTTGTTGGGTGACCTGGCGAGGCGGGTGAGCACCTCGAACTCGACAGGTGACAGGCCGTGCTCCTCGAACTGGGCGGCGAACCGGGCGGACAGCCCGGCGTACGCCTCGACGAGCAGGCCGACGGCGGTGATCCGGGGGTCGTCGAACACGTTCTGGTCCACGCCACCATCCTAGCAACACTTGACACAGGGAATATTGTCGTGGCTATAGTTGCTCAGTCAGCCGTTGGGCTACTCAACAATCTTCTCCGGAGGAGAGCATCATGACCAGCAGCACCGAGGCGACTACCCGCGACTGGGAGGGCCTCACCATCCCCGCCCCCGGCACCTACCTTCTGGACGCCGCGCACAAGCGGGTGGGCTTCGTCGCCCGGCACATGATGGTCAGCAAGGTGCGCGGTGAGTTCGCCGACGCCACCGCCACCATCACCGTGACCGACGACCCGCTGCAGTCCACGGTCACCGCCACCATCCAGGCCGCCAGCATCAACACCGCGCAGGCGGACCGGGACGCGCACCTGCGCAGCCCCGAGTTCCTCGACGCCGAGCAGTTCCCCACGCTGGAGTTCCGCAGCACCGGTGTGAAGTCGCGCTCGGGCAACGAGTTCGTGCTCGCCGGTGACCTGACCGTCAAGGGCGTGACCCGTCCGGTCGAGCTGGAGGTGGAGTTCGAGGGCGTCGGCCGCAGCCCGTTCGGGCAGGACATCTTCGGCTTCTCCGCGTCGACCGAGATCGACCGGGAGGACTTCGGTCTGACCTGGAACGTGGCGCTGGAGACCGGCGGCGTCCTGGTCGGCAAGAAGGTCAAGATCGAGATCGAGGGCGAGGCCGTCCGCCAGGGCTGAGCCACACACCAGGCCCACGGGCCCGCGCCGTCTCCACGGTGCGGGCCCGTTCGCGTACGCGGCCTCGTGCGAATTGTCACGCGTTGTTCTTCGGTCCCGGGTGCTGCGCGACGTTCCCGCTGGGTACAGGTGCAGACCTGCGACCGGGCGACGGATGCCACCGGACCCCGGCGCACTTACGCACACCACGCGGATGGTTCACAATGCGTTGCGGAACGGTACGGTTCCGTCGCACCGGCGCCGGGAGGACACATGGGCAGGGACGTCGAGCAGGGCGCCTTCTCCCGGGAGGACCGGGTCCGCTACCGGCAGAAGGTCCGGCGGTGCCTGGACGTCTTCGCGCTGATGCTCGACGACTTCGGCTTCGACGCGGACCGGCCGATGACCGGGCTGGAGATCGAGCTGAACCTGGTCGACGCCACCGCCGAGCCGGCCATGCGCAACGACCAGATCCTGGCCGACATCGCCGACCCGCTGTTCCAGACCGAGCTGGGGCAGTTCAACCTCGAACTGAACGCCTCACCCCGGCTGATCGAGGGCGGCGGCTTCGCCGACTACGAACAGGATCTGCGCAGCAGTCTCAGCCGCGCCGACGAGCGGGCCGCCAAGTCCGACGCGACGATCGTGATGGTCGGCATCCTGCCCACCCTCACCGAGCGCCACCTGGTCGCCGACAACCTCTCCACCGACGAGCGCTACCGGGTGCTGAACGACCAGATCGTCGGCGCCCGCGGTGAGGACATCGAACTGGACATCAACGGTGTCGAGCGGCTGCGGACGCACACCGACTCGATCGCGCCCGAGGCCGCCTGCACGAGCCTCCAGTTCCACCTCCAGGTCGCGCCGGACAGCTTCGCCGACTACTGGAACGCGTCCCAGGCGATCGCGGGCGTCCAGGTCGCGGTCGGGGCCAACTCGCCGTTCCTCTACGGCCGGCAGCTCTGGGCGGAGACCCGCATCGCCCTCTTCGAGCAGGCCACCGACACCCGCCCGGACGAGCTGAAGGCCCAGGGCGTACGCCCCCGGGTCTGGTTCGGCGAGCGCTGGATCACCTCGATCTTCGACCTGTTCGAGGAGAACGTCCGCTACTTCCCGCCGCTGCTGCCGATCTGCGAGGAGGAGGACCCGGTCGAGGTGCTGCACGCCGGCGGCGTGCCCCAGCTCGGCGAGCTGCGGCTGCACAACGGGACCGTCTACCGCTGGAACCGCCCGGTCTACGACATCATGAACGGCCGCCCCCACCTGCGGGTGGAGAACCGGGTGCTGCCGGCCGGCCCGACCGTGGTGGACATGCTCGCCAACGCGGCGTTCTACTTCGGCCTCGCCCGTGGCCTGGCCGAGTCGGACCGCCCGATCTGGAGCCAGCTCACGTTCAGCTCCGCCGAGGAGAACTTCCACGCCGCCGCCCGGCGCGGCATGGACGCGGTGCTGCACTGGCCCCGGGTCGGGGACGTGCCGGTCACCCGGCTCGTGCTCGACACGCTGCTGCCCGTGGCCGCGCAAGGGCTGGACCGGTTCGGCGTCGCCCCGGCCGAGCGGGACCGCCTGCTCGGCGTGATCGAGGGCCGCTGCCGTACCGGCCGCAACGGCGCGGTCTGGCAGACCGAGACGGTGTGGGCGGCGGAGCGGCACCAGGGCATGGACCGGGAGGCCGCGCTGCACCACATGGTCCAGCGTTACGCCGAGTTGCAGCGCGGCAACGAACCGGTCCACACCTGGCCGGTCGACTGACCGGGCCCGTCGGCCAGCCGCCACGTCGGGGAGGTGGTGGCATCGGACCGCCTCTGTTCCCGCCACGTCGGCGAGGTTGCGGCGGGACCGGGGTGGTCAGGGCTTGCGGCGGGTCTTCGCTTCGTCGGTGAGGGCGGGCGGGGTTACCTCCGCGCCGTCGGGGGCGTCGGTGGCCGGCAGAGCGGCCTCGGGCTGCCGCTGAGGCGGTACCGCGCGGCCGGAACGGTCGGTGGCGGCCCGCGCGGGGCGCCCCGACGAG
>NZ_CADEAU010000457.1 GCF_902825405.1 Micromonospora maritima
GCCCGCCGGAGCGGGTCCGGCGGGCACTCGCGATCGGCCGGGGTGCTCCCCCGGCGCACCTCGGTCAGCCGAGGCGGCGGCGGCGCCAGGCCAGGGAGGCCAGCAGCAGGACCGCGCCGGCGGCGGCGAGGCCACCACCGAGCTTCAGCGGCGTGCCGATGCTGTCACCGGTGACCGGCAGACCGCCGTGGTGCGGCGGCCGGGTCGGCCGCGGCGGGAGCACGGTGCCGACGGCACTGGCGACCCGTCCCGACGTGAGACCGGTGGCGGTGAACGTGTAGCGACCGGGCCGGGTCGGCCGGTACTGCACCGTGAAGGCACCGTCGCCGTCGGCCGTCACCGTGAAGGTGGTCGGCGCCGGCTGCGGGGCGAGCTCGGGAGTGAACGCGACCGGGGCCATCGCCACCGTGCTGCCGTCGCTGCGCCGCGCGGTCCCCTGGGCGGGGGCCGCGGCCGGGAGGTTCGAGATGGCGACGTCGATCCGCACCGTCTCGCCGGCCAGGAAGCCGGTGCCGCGGAGCGTGAAGCTCTCGCCCAGCCGGATGGTCGTGGCTGTCACCGTCAGCGCCGCGCCCGGCGGCACGTACGGGGGCTGCGGCTGCGCCGCGCCGGCCGCGGTCGGCGCGGCCGCCACGGCCAGGCCGACCGTGAGCGCCATGATGATGCGGGATAGCCGCATGATGGATTCCCTCCTACTGTTCACAGCTTGGTGCGTTGACTGTTCGGGTGGTCCATGGGGTGACGGTGGGTGTGAGCACCAGGTCGGCGGTGCCGGCGGCGGTCTGGCCGGTGAGCAGCGTGACGTCGAGGGTCCGGGTCTGCCCCGGCTTGGCCTCGACGGTCGCCACCGCCACCTGACGGCGGCCGTGGGTTCCGCTGCCCATCGCGGTGTCCCGCCCGTCGAGCCGGCCGGTGAGGACCGCGCCGCCGGTGGGCGTGTGCACCGAGACGAAGGTGCGTGCTGTGTACTTGTCGCCGGACATGGCCAGGCCCGTGACCGACTTGCTCAGTCCCGACCGCGGGGCGGTGGAGCGCACCGTGACCCGCAGCCGCAGTTCGCGGCGGCCGTCCGGTTGGCAGTCGCCGACCGTGAGCGTGGCCGAGAATCTCAGGTAGTAGCCGAGCTTCGCGCCGCTGCCGTCGTTGAGGAACACGCCGACCGTCGGCACGATGTCCTTCTCCGGGAGCTGCCCGGCCAGCCGGCTGTCGGCCAACGCGCGCTGCTCCTCGGATCGGGCACTCCAGAACAATATCCGACGTTCAGCGATTGAACGGCTGAAAACGGTCAAAAGTGACCGCGGGTCGACCGTCTTGGTGAACAGCGCGTCGAACACGCCCGAGGCGGCCCGGCTGAAGAACTCGTCCTGGGCCTTGGTGTCCAGGTCCCGGTACGAGTCGGCGAGCAGCGTCCGCACCGCGGTGCTGCCGACCAGCGCGGGCCCGTCGGGCACGGCGACCGGGCCGATCACGCCGAGCAGGTAGGACAGCACCACCGGGTCCACGGCGAGCACGCCGTCGACGGTGGTCCCGGTGCGACGACGCACCATCTCGCGGTAGGACTCGGCGGCCGACGGGAAGTCCGGGCTGAGGTTGACGTCGGCCGGATAGATCCCCGGCAGGTCCGCCCAGAGCCGACGCACCTCCGGGTCCACCTTCAACGGCGGATCGAAGCGTCCCAACTCGGTCGAGCTGCCCTGGGTGACCATCCGGACCCGGCCGCCCTCCGCCCGCAGCACGGCGTAGGCGCCGAACATGCCTCCGGTGGAGCGCAGCTCGGCCGGGTTCTGCGAGACGAGCAGGTAGGTGCGCGGGCCGTCGGCACCGAGCAGCGGCGGCAGCAGGCGGGCGCCGCGGTCCGCGGCGGAGGTGAGTTCGCCCAACTGCTCCAGTTCCGCCCGCAGCGCGGTGACCGCGTCCCGCACCTGTGCCACCAGGTCGGCGGTCGGGACGGCCGTCAGCGTCTCCGCCGTCCGCCGGACCGCCTGGTCGGCGGCGGAGACCTCGGCCGAGACCGCGCGCAGCCGGTTCAGGTCGAGCTTGCCCTGCTTCGGCACCAGCGACGCGAGGTCCACCCGCAGGAGGGTGGGGAAGGCCAGCCGGGCCAGATCGTCCACCGCCACCGAGATCTGCCGCACCGCGGTCAGGTCGTCGCCCGCGTACGGCGCCTGCTGGCCCACCCACCAGACCGGGTCCCCGGTCGCGCCGCGCGCGGCGGTGGCCTGCTCCTGCAACGCGGCGAGGGTCCGCTGGGCGCGGGCCACGTCGCCGGCGAGCACCTGGGAGCTGAGCTCCCGGGCGAGTCCCGCGGCGTTCACCAGGTGGGCGCGGGCCTGCCAGCCCCGGAACGCGACCCAGCCGCCGGTGGTCAGCAGCACCGAGACGACGACCAGACCGACGAGCAGGACCCGGCGGACCCGGGTCCGGCTGCGCCGTCGCGAGCGCCGTCGCCGGCCCGGCGAAGCACCGCCTTCCGTCACCACATTCCCCCTATGTGTCGAATCGGACACCGAGCGCATGAACTGCTTTCTAGCACGAATAGGCCGCTTTCATAGGCCTATTGGTAGTTCTGCGGGATTAACGATCCAGTGCGAGGTTTGTTCGCCTGGCCGCACCGCTCGTCACCTCGTGCAGCAGCGCCTCGATCCGGTCCACCCCGGCCCGCAGAGACATCTCCCGCAGGTAGGCGTCCCTGCCGCGCCGGCCCATCTCCGTCCGGGCGGCCCGCGGGATGGCGGCGGCCAGCCAGAACCGGTCGGCCAGCGCGGCCCAGTCCTCCGGCGGGCAGGACAGCCCGGCGCGTGCCCGCTCCACCAGCTCGGCGGTGTCACCGCCGGTCGAGGCGACCACCGGCGCGGCGCAGGAGAACGCGGCCTGCAGCTTGCCCGGAACGGTGCCGCGCAGCTCCGGCGCGTCGCGCTGCATGACGAGCTGGTAGTCGGCGGACGCGTACAACTGCGGCATGTCCATCGGGGACCGCCACTCGACGAACCGGACGTTGTCGGCGCCCAGCTCGGCGGCGAGCCCCCGCACCCGCCGCTCCTCGCCACCGGAACCGACGAGCACCAGGTCCATCCGGTCGCCCAGCGCGGCCGCCGCGCGGACCCCGGTCTCCAGGCCCTGCCGTACGCCGATCGTGCCGGCGTGCATGACCAGGCAGCGGTCGTCCCGGCGGATCAGGCGGCGGGCCGCGGGCCCGGGCTCGGCCGGGCGGAAGATGCGCTCGTCGGTCCAGTTGAGCACCGTGCGCACCCGGTCCGGCCGGGCCCCGGCGGCGACCACCAGGTCGCGCATGGACGGTGCGGTGACCGCCACCGCGGCGGCCTCCCGGTAGAGCCGGCGCAGGCTCGCGTCGAACCGGTCCGACCGGAGCCGGCTCTCCCCCGGCCGGGGCGGTTCCTCCTGCGTCCAGACGTCCTGCACGTGCAGCACCGTCGGCACCCGGCCGAGCAGCCGCAGCAGACCCGCCGCGGCGAAGGTCACCGCCGGGAGCTGGAAGACGTAGAGCGCGTCGACGTCACGCAGGTAGCGCCGGCCGGCCAGCGAGGCACTGCCGGCGAAGGAGAGCCAGGCGGCCCGGCGCGCCCCGGGCGAGGCGTCGCCGCGGGCGTACCGGGGCACCCGCCGGACGGTCAGCCGCTCGCTGTACGTCTGGTGCCGCCAACGTTGTCGCCAACCCGGATAGACCTGCCCGCCCGGGTAGTCCGGGAAACCGGTGAGCACCCGGACCTCGTGGCCCCGGGCCGCCAGCTCCTCGGCCAGGCTGCCCGGGACGAACGCCGGCTCCGGCGGGAAGTGGTACGACAGGATGCCGATCTTCATCGCCGCGCTCCCGGCGCGGCCTGCCGCACCACCGGCGCCCCCGGGGCGTACGATGCCGGCATCCCCTCTGCGTCCGGCCGTGACCGCCGGAAGAACGCGGTCGCGGCACCGTGTCCCGCGACCGCGCCGACGAGAGGGGTGCAGATGGTCGACGGGGTGCTCTTCGTCTGCCACGCGAACATGTGCCGGTCCCCGATGGCCGAGTTCATCGCCCGCCGGCTGCTGGCCGACCTCCCGGTGGTGGTGACGAGCGCCGGGACCGACGCGATCGACGGCGCTGCCATGCACCCGTACGCCGTCGAGGTGGCCGCCGGCACCGGCGCCGACGTGACGGCGTTCCGCACCCGGCGCCTGCGGCCGGAGCACCTGGCCGGGGCGGAGCTGGTGCTGACCGCGACCCGGCGGCAACGCTCGGCCTGCACCGCGCTGGCCCC
>NZ_CADEAU010000458.1 GCF_902825405.1 Micromonospora maritima
CCGACCGCGACGGTCCGCCGGCCGCCGGGCACCAGCGCGGACACCCGGGCCTGGGCCGGGGTGAGCACGGCCGGGCGCAGCGGGCGCAGCGCGGCGTGTTCCTCCAGCAGCTCGTCCAGTTCGGCCACCACCGCGGCGCGCTGCTCGATCGCGTCGGCGAAGGCCAGGGTCAGCTTGAACCGGAAGTCGGCCACCGCGCCGGTGGGCAGCAGCAACCCCGAGGTACGGCGCCGGTCCAGCACCTGGATCAGGGTGACCGGCGCGGCCGGGTCGTGGGCCAGCCCGGTCATCCTCCCGTACGCCCAGTCGCGCCGGCCCCGCCCGCCGAGCAGCACCAGGCGCCGGTTGGTGAGCACGGCCAGCCCGGCGTCGGACACCCGTACCCCCTCGGGGCGGCGCGGGCGCAGCGGCGGCGGATCCGGGTCGACGGTCAACTCGGGGGCGGGCAGTACGGCGGTGTGCCGCACCTCGACCAGTTGCGCGGCCGGCAGTGTCCAGAAGACCACCTCGCCGGGATCGAGCTCCATCGGCAGGCCCGCGCCGGCCTGGACCGACCCGTGGAAGGACACCGCGAGGGTACGCAGCCGCCGCAGCTCGTCGTCGCGGCGTCGCCATGCCTCGTCGACGGCGCGGAAGGCGCGCTGGCGCCGCTCGTTCTGCCGGTGCGCCCACCGGTACCGCCATGTGGAACCCGTCGAATCAGTCTTCGCCACGCCGACTCCTCCGCCGCGCGAGCCCACCAATCGGGGTGTCATTCATGTCAACTGCGGTGCAGGGGTACGAAGACACGCCAAAGTCACCAATTAGACCGATCGGCTGATTGACCGACACTATCGGCGGAAACCCCTGCGTCGATTCACGTTCCGTGTCACCCGGTCCCCGGCCACCGCGCTTCGCCATGCGCGGTGGTGGCCACGTCGGTAACGTCAGCCGCAGGGCGGGGCGCGGAGCGGCCCCCGGCGGCGAGGAGGTGCACCGGTGGGCGACCCGGCCGTCGTGGTGGGTGTGGACATCGGCACCACCAGCACCAAGGCGGTCGCGTTCGACACCGGCGGGCGGCAGCTGGCCAGCCACTCGATCGGCTATCCGTTGGAGGAGCCCCACCCGGGCTGGGCCGAGCAGGACCCGGACCTCATCTACGAGGCGGTGGTCGGGGCGATCCGCGCCGTCGTCGACGAGCTGCACCGGCCGATCGCCGGGCTGTCGTTCAGCACCGCCATGCACAGCCTGATCGGGCTGGACGCCGACGGTAGGCCGCTCACCCCGTCGATCACCTGGGCCGACAGCCGGGCCAGCGCGCAGGCCGAGCGGCTGCGGGCCGCGCCGTCCGGGCTGGCGCTGCACCGGCGCACCGGCACTCCGGTGCACCCGATGGCGCCGCTACCCAAGCTGGTGTGGTTCGCCGAGCAGGAGCCGAAGCTGCACGAGCGGGTCGCGCACTGGGTCGGCATCAAGGACCTCGTCCTGCGCCGGCTCGCCGAGGCACTCGTCACCGACCACTCGGTCGCCTCGGCCACCGGGCTGATGGACATCCACCGGCTGGCCTGGGACGGCGAGGCGCTGCGCGTCGCCGGCATCACCGAGGAGCAGCTCCCCCAGCTCGTACCCACCACGCACGTGCTGCCCGGCCTGACCGCCGAGGCGGCCCGGGCCACCGGCCTGCCGGCGGACACTCCGCTGGTGGTCGGCGCGGGCGACGGGCCGCTGGCGAACCTCGGGCTCGGCGCGGTGCAGCCGGGTGTGGTGGCCTGCTCCATCGGCACCAGCGGAGCGATGCGGGTGATGGTGGAACGCCCCGGCGTGGACCCGCTCGGCGGCGTCTTCTGCTACGCGCTCACCGAGAACCGTTGGGTGGTCGGCGGGGCGATCAACAACGGCGGGATCGTGCTCCAGTGGGCCAACGACGCGCTCGCCCCCGAGCTGGGCGAGCACGCCGAGGAGGAACTGCTCGACCTGGCCGCCCGGGCGCCCGTCGGATCCGGCGGCCTGATCATGTTGCCGTACCTGCTCAGCGAACGGGCGCCGCACTGGAGCGCGCTGCCCCGCGGGGCGTACGTCGGCCTGACCCACGGCCACGGCCGACCGCATCTGGTCCGGGCCGCGCTGGAGGGGGTGTGCCAGCAGCTCGCACTGGTCCTGTCGTCGGTGCGCGCGGCCGGCAACGAGGTACGCGAGATCCGGGCCAGCGGCGGCTTCGCCCGCAGCCCGCTGTGGCGGCAGATCCTCGCCGACGCGCTCGGCCTGCCGGTGCGCTTCCCCGCCGGGCACGAGGGTTCCAGCTTCGGCGCCGCGCTGCTCGGCATGCAGGCCCTCGGCCTGATCGAGTCGATCGAGGTGGCCGCCGACCTGGTCCGGATCGAGGAGACGGTCCGCCCGGATCCCGCCTCCGCCGCCACGTACGCGGCGCTGCTCCCGCTCTTCTCCGAGCTGTACGACGCACTCGTACCCACCTTCGCGTCGCTGCGGCGGCTGGCGCCGAGCCTGCCGCCGGAACCACCGCCCACCGCTGCTCCCCAATGACCAACCGAAGGTCGTGATCGCCGTGGTCTCACTGCTCGCCGCGCCGGCGGAACCACTCACGAACGCCGGCGACACCCAACTCGTCGTCGCCGCCCTGCTCGGCATCGCCGCCGTGGTGCTGCTCATCGCCTGGGGCAAGGTGCACCCGTTCCTGGCGCTGATCC
Source organism: Micromonospora maritima (assembly GCF_902825405.1). Taxonomy (GTDB): domain Bacteria; phylum Actinomycetota; class Actinomycetes; order Mycobacteriales; family Micromonosporaceae; genus Micromonospora; species Micromonospora maritima. Next base: position 2,685 of record NZ_CADEAU010000458.1, read on the forward strand.
TCGGCGCGGCGGTGCTCGGCGTGGTCGCCGCCGTACCCGCCGACAAGATCGTCACCTCGTTCAGCGGCGGCGTCGGCTCCACGGTCGGCGGTGTCGGCCTGCTGATCGCGCTCGGCGCGATGATCGGCGGCATGCTGGCCGAGTCGGGCGGGGCGGACAGCATCGTCGAGCGGGTGGTGGGCCGGGTCTCCGGCGGCGCGCTGCCCTGGGCGATGGCCGGCGTGGCGGCACTCATCGGCCTGCCGCTGTTCTTCGAGGTCGGCGTGGTGCTGCTGGTGCCGATCGTGCTGCTGGTCTCCCGCCGGGTGGACGTGCCGCTGATGAAGCTCGGCATCCCGGCGCTGGCCGGCCTGTCGGTCCTGCACGGTCTGGTGCCCCCGCACCCCGGCCCGCTGGTGGCGATCGACGCGCTCGGCGCCAACCTCGGTCAGACGCTCGCCCTGGGCCTGCTGGTGGCGATCCCCACGGTGATCATCGCCGGTCCGGTCTTCGGCAACATCATCGCCCGGTACGTGCCGGCCACCGCGCCGGAGGCGCTGCTGCCCACCCGGCGTGACGTCGCGGTGGCGGCAGACCGCAGCCCCACCCGCCCCGGCGACGGCCGGCTGGACGCCGACGGTGACCTGGTCACCCAGGACGACCTGGTGAACCCGGGTACCGGTCGCCCCGGCGGGTCGATCGAGGAGCCCGCCGGACCGCGTTCCCGCCGGGCACCCGCGCTCTGGGCCGCCGTGGTCACCGTGCTGCTGCCCGTGGTGCTGATGCTGCTGCGGGCGATCGGCGAACTGGCCCTCGACGAGGGCACCGCCGGCCGCAAGGCGCTGGACATCGTCGGCACCCCGATCGTCGCGCTGCTGGCCGGCGTCATCTTCGCCATGATCTTCCTGGGCTACCGCACCGGGTTCAGCCGTACCCAGGTCTCCGGCTTCCTGGGCGGCTCGCTGCCGGCGATCGCCGGCATCCTGCTGATCGTGGCCGCCGGCGGCGGCTTCAAGCAGGTGCTCGTCGACGCCGGCGTGGGCAACCTGGTCGCCGACGCCGCCGAGGGCGCCAACCTGTCGCCGCTGCTGCTCGGCTGGCTGGTCGCGGTCGGCATCCGGGTCGCCACCGGCTCGGCCACCGTCGCCACCATCACCGCCGCCGGCATCGTGGCGCCGCTGGCCGCCACGCTCCAGGGTCCCGAGGTGGCGCTGCTGGCGTTGGCGATCGGTTGCGGATCGCTGTTCTTCTCACACGTCAACGACGCCGGCTTCTGGCTGGTCAAGGAGTACTTCGGGCTGACCGTCGGGCAGACCATCAAGAGCTGGTCGGTGATGGAGACGATCATCTCGGTGGTCGGCTTCCTCGGCGTCCTCCTGCTCGACGTCTTCGTCTAGCGGCCGCGCACTGGGTCGCGGTTCGCCGCTCGGCTGCGGGCGGGGATCCTTCCATCGACTCCCTTTAGAGCTGATATCAGGAACGACTCACGATCGGATCGTCGGTCCCCCTCGACCGCCGACCGCGAGCGCCGACCGCCGACCGCGACCGCCAGCCGCCGACCGCGACCGCCGGCTGCGGCTGCGACCGCC
>NZ_CADEAU010000459.1 GCF_902825405.1 Micromonospora maritima
CGCCGCCCCGGCCGGGCGGCGCCGGTCATGCCCGGGCGGCGGCGGCCACCGCGGTGCGACGCTCGGTCCGGAGCCGGTCGGCCCACGTGTCGTCGAGCGGGGGGAGTTGGTGGATGCCGGTCGCCCAGCGCAGCAGCAGGTCGGCCAGGTCGGGGTTGCGGGCCAGCGCCGGACCGTGCGAGTAGGTGCCGAGCAGCTTGCCCCGCCAGGCGCCCTCGGTGGTGCCGTCGTTGCCGATCCCGGCCGTGACCCGGGCCAGCGGCGACACACCCGGGCCGAGGTGGGTGCGGCCGCCGTGGTTCTCGAACCCGGACAGGTGCGGGATGCCCAGCCGCGGGTCGACCTCGCCGGCCAGCTCGCCGACGGCCCGGGTGGGCCCGCGGTCGGAGGAGAGGTCGAGCAGCTCCAGGCCGGCGCACCTGGTGCCCTTGGCGAAGAAGGAGGTGCCGAGGAGCTGGTAGCCGGCGCAGACCCCGAACACCACCGAGCCCTGGGCCACCGCCCGGTGCAGGCCGCCGTCGGCGATCAGGCGCTGGGCACCCAGCGCCTGCGGGCCGTCCTCGCCGCCGCCGATCAGGTAGATGTCGGCGGTGGCGGGCAGCCGCTGGTCGGAGCGGACCTCCAGCACCTCGACCGGCATGCCGCGCAGCTGGGCCCGGCGGGCCAGGATCAGCGCGTTGCCCCGGTCGCCGTAGGTCGACAGCAGGTCGGGATAGATCCAGACGATGCGCAGGCTCTCAGTTGACACGGTCCAGCTCCGCTCGGATGTCCTGGAAGGCGGTGTAGTTGGCGATGACCTCCAGCCGGCCCGGCGGCACCGCGCGGACCGCCTCGTCGAACGTCCGCACGTGCCGGAACGGCACGCCGTTGACGTCCAGCCGCACGGCCAGGTCGTACGCCCGGTCACCGGTGATGAGCACCTGGCGGCCGGCCAGCGGCGAGAAGTCGACGTCGAAGAGCCACGACGTGTCCAGCCCGTCGGGGTCACGCGCGTTGATGGAGAGCAGTGTCGGCGCGACGTCGGCCATGTCGAACGCCTCCAGCCAGCTCGCCGGGTTCTTGGCCAGCAGCAGTCGGATGTTGCGCCCGTCCCGGTCGACCTGGGCGTAGCGGCCGGCCACCGAGGTGACCGTGCCGAGCCGGGAGACCGCGTCCACCGGGCGTACGCCGAACTCGGCGGCGACCGCCAGCGCGGTGGCCGCGTTGCCGAGGTTGACCTTGCCGGGGAGCTGGAGCTGGATCTTGTGCCAGGCGCCGGTGGGGTCGAGCACGCCGTCGTCCTCGACGGTCCACTGCGGCTCCGGGCGGCGCAGCGGACAGCCGGTGCACCACCACTGCTCGCCGGAGCGCTGGATGGTGGAGCCGCACTCCGGGCAGACCCACGAGTCGTCGTGCCACCGCTGGCCGGCGCTGAACCAGGTGACGTGCGGCGGCACGTGCCCCTGGGCCGGGTCGGCCGGCGGGCAGGCGGCCCAGACCACCATCGGGTCGTCGGCGTTGGCGACCACCCGCACGTCGGGGTGCCGGACCAGGGCGGCGCGCCAGAGCTGCGCCATCATGGCGACCTCCTTGGCGCGGTCGAGCTGGTCGCGGGAGAGGTTGAGCAGCGCCACCACGTGCGGATCGGTGGCCTCCAGCACCTGGGCGAGGTAGTGCTCGTCCACCTCCAGCACCGCGTAGGGCGTGCTGCCCGCCTTGGCCAGCGCCGAGGTGTGGCCGGTGGGCATGTTGGCGCCGAACGAGTTGGTGGCGACCCGGCCCAGCACCCCGACGGCGGCGGTGGTGAGCCGGGTGGTGGTGGTCTTGCCGTTGGTGCCGGACACGAGCGCGATGGCGCGCCCGGTGGAGAGGTGGGCGAGCAGGTCCGGGTCGATCTTGAGGCCGATCCAGCCGCCGATCACCGAGCCGTCACCGCGGCCCGCGGCCCGCGACAGCGCCGCGGCGGTGCGCGACACGGAGCTGGCCACCTTTGCCCGCAAGGGCATCTTCGCGTCCGTCACCCGAGCGAGGTTACCGGACCTCGGCCCCCGCCAGATCGCCGCCGACGCTGAACCGTTCGGCCGGGGACCGCACGGCGGACGGCCGGGCCGCGTTCGCCCGGACGGCGGCGGTCGATGTCGGGTAGCGGACCGCGCCGAGGGGGCCGGCACCCCCTCCACTCCGCCCCACCCGCATTGACGTGCGGTTTTGCGCGCGGACACGCCACGCCGGACGGGCGATTCTGGTTGCAGGTGGAGGGAAGTGGAGTAGAGTGGGGCGCGATGGTGAGGCCGGGAGGGCCACACCGGCCCGGGGGGTCAGCGGCGCCGCGAACGCCGCTCAGGGCGAGGGGGTTGGGCCGATGTTCCTCGGCACCCACACTCCGCGCCTGGACGACAAAGGCCGGTTGATCCTGCCGGCGAAGTTCCGGGACGAGCTGGCGGGGGGTGTCGTGATCACCAAAGGGCAGGAGCGCTGCCTCTACGTCTTCCCGATGCCCGAGTTCCAGCGGATCGCGGACCAGTTGCGCGCGCAGCCGATGACGAGCAAGGCGGCCCGGGCCTACAGCCGGGTCTTCTTCGCCAGCGCGCACGACGAGGTACCGGACAAGCAGGGGCGGGTCACCGTTCCCGGCCACCTGCGGTCCTACGCGGCCCTCGACCGGGACCTGGTCGTGATCGGGGCGAGCACCCGGGTGGAGATCTGGGACAGGGCGGCCTGGGAGGCCTACCTCGCGGAGAGCGAAGACGACTTCGCCGACATCGAGGAGGGGGTGCTGCCCGGCGGTCTGTAGGGCGTGACGGCGCCCGACGTACTGCGAGATCTCCAGCCGCTTTCGAGTTCCTGGCACCCCTTCCCCGGTGCCAGGCGCACGATCCGACACGGAGGGCCGCGGCCTCCGGCGGGCGGGAGCGGATGGGGATCTGGCGGTATGGCGAGGCGTCGTGGCGACGACGGACACGTGGACGGAAACGGTTTTCGAGCGGTGGGGGTCGAGATGGGGGAGCTACGCGGCACGCACGTGCCGGTGCTGCTCGAGCGGTGTCTCGAGCTGTTGGCCCCCGCGCTGGGCCGACCCGGCCGGACCGTGCACGTCGACGCCACGCTCGGCCTGGCCGGGCACGCCGAGGCGGTGCTCACGGCGCACCCGGAGACGGTGCTGATCGGCCTGGACCGGGACACCGAGGCGCTCGCCCACGCGCGCGTCCGCCTGGCCCGGTTCGCCGACCGGATCCACCTGGAGCACGCCGTCTACGACGAGCTGCCCGAGGTGCTCGACCGGCTCGGCTACCCGGCGATCGACGGGGTGCTGTTCGACCTCGGCGTCTCGTCGCTGCAACTGGACGCGCCCGACCGCGGGTTCGCGTACGCGCAGGACGCACCGCTGGACATGCGGATGGACCAGACCCGGGGGGTGACCGCCGAGGAGGTGGTCAACACCTACTCCCACCCGGATCTGGCCCGGCTGCTGCGGGTGTACGGCGAGGAGAAGTTCGCCGGGCGGATCGCCTCGGCGATCATCCGGGAGCGCGAGCGGTCCCGGATCACGTCGTCGGCCCGCCTGGCCGAGCTGGTCCGGGAGAGCATTCCCGCCCCGGCCCGACGAACGGGCGGACACCCGGCAAAGAGAACGTTTCAGGCTTTACGGATCGAGGTAAACAGAGAACTGGCAGCGCTGGAGACGGCGCTGCCGGCCGCTCTGGACAAGCTCACCGTGGGCGGCCGCATGGTGGTCCTGTCCTACCACTCGCTGGAGGACCGGCTCACCAAGCAGGCGCTCGCCGACCGGGTCCGCAGCAAGGGCCCGGTCGACCTCCCGGTCGAACTGCCCGGGTCGGGCCCGACGTTCCGGCTGCTGAGCCGGGGCGCCGAGCTTCCCGGGGAGGACGAGGTGGCCGCGAACCCGCGGGCCGCCTCGGTGCGGCTGCGGGCCGCGGAACGGCTCGACCCGGAGGCGACCCGGCAGGGGCGTACCGACCGCGAACGGTACCGCCGCCGGGTGAAGGCGATGCACCAACCGGGGACGGGGTCACCGGGGTCCGCAACGGACCCGCGGTCGGCCCCGGGGGACGGGAACGGGACGGACGAAGAGGGGGAGGGGACATGAACGTCGAGAAGCGCGACGGCCGGGGCGCCGTCGGGCAGCGCGCACCGCGGTCGGGGGGCCGGACCACGGCGCAGCGCACCACGCGGGACACGACGGCGGTGACCGACCGCCGGGAGGGGACTCGCGCCCGGGGGGCGCGCGAGTTCCCGACCCAGGGCAG
>NZ_CADEAU010000460.1 GCF_902825405.1 Micromonospora maritima
GGAGCCGCGGCGCGCGGGCCCCGCGGCGCGGCGGATCCGGACGGACCGGTCAGCGGCGGATGCCGACGCCGCCGTAGCCGTGCGACACGGCGGCCCGCGGCTCGCCGTCCGGCCGCCAGTCGGCCAACCGGACCAGACCGGGTTCGACCAGGTCGTAGCCGTCGAGGAAGCGGATCACCTCGGCGTGGGTGCGGGGCACCAGCGGCGCGCTGCTGCGCCGGTAGACCGCCGTGCCGGCCTGGGCGGGCAGCGGCGGCGCCCCGTCCAAAGTCAGGTGGGAGACCGCGAGGAGGCTGCCCGGCGCGGTGGCGTCCCGCAGCCGCGCCACGGCCGCCCACGGGTCGTCCGCGTCCGGCACGAAGTGCAGCACCGCCACCAGCAGCAGCGCCACCGGCTCGGCAAGGTCGAGGGTGGCGCGCAGCAGCGGGTCGGCGAGCATCTCGTCCGGCCGCCGCAGGTCGCCCCGAAGCACCACGGTGCGGCCGTCGGTGGGCAGCAGCCGCCGGGCGTACGCCACGGCCACCTCGTCGTGGTCGACGTAGACCACCCGGGCGTCGGGGGCGACCGCGCGGACCACCTCGTGCACGTTGCCCTGGGTGGGCAGGCCGGCCCCGACGTCGAGGAACTGGCGTATCCCCTGCTCGGCGGCCCAGCGCACGGCCCGGCGCAGGAACGCGCGGTTGGTCTGCGCCGCGACGCCGGTGTCCGGGAAGATCTTCAGGACCTCCTCGGCGGCAGCCCGGTCGGCGGCGAAGTTGTGGCAGCCACCCAGGTAGTAGTCGTACATCCGGGCGACGTTGGGTCGCGTCTCGGCCTCCGTCACGCCCTGATGTCTAGCACTCTGGGCGACACACCGCTGACCCGACGTGTCCGTGATCCGCTTGCCCAGGCGGTTGACCTGGTACGACGGTGGGACCAGCCGATTCGAGGAGGTATCGATGACCGGTGGACGGAAGACCGTGGAGGTCGACCCGGTGGTGTTCCGCGCCGTCTACGACTCGCCCGCCTCGCTGCCGGGGCGGCACCGGTGGACCACGCCGGAGGCGGACGTTCGGCGGCTGGAGAAGCTGCTGAACATCCCGCCGCGCAGCGTCGGCGCGCCGCTGTGGGTCAGCGGCGACGAGCCGGACTGCCCGAAGTGCGGGCGGCGGGTGACCTGGTACGACATCGTCTCCTCGGCGCTGCACGAGGTGCACGACCGGGCGATGGTCGCCCGCGTCGTCCTCGGTGAACGCAAGTACGTCAACACCGAGGTGCCGGACGCGATCCCCGGTGTGCACTGTGCCGACTGCCGCACCCCGATCACCGGCCTGCGCAGCTTCAAGTGCCACAACTGGGCGTACGCGTTCGAGGCGCTGGAGGAGATCGTCGAGCGGATGTCGGGCGTGCCCGTTCAGTCGCCGCCCGCCGCCTCCTGAGCGCGCCGGGCGGGGCGACGGCCGGGTGGGGAGGACGGCTCGGGGCCGGGGTCGGGCACCCGCGGCATCGGGCGGGTGACAGGCGTGCCGCCGCTGACGCGCAGCCGCTCGCCGTGGTGCCACAGCTCGACCGCGTCGTCGCCGCCGGCGTCGGGCAGCGCGTAGCCGGCCGTGTCCGGGGTGAGCGTGACCCGTAGCCGGTGCCCGCGCCAGCGCAGGTGGAACACCAGCCGGGTGATCCGGCGGGGCAGTCGCGGGTCGAAGGAGAGCACGCCCCGGTCGTCGCGCAGCCCGCCGAAGCCCTGCGCCACCACCAGCCACGCCCCGGCCAGGGACGCCAGGTGCAGCCCGTCGGCGGTCTTGTCGCCCAGGTCGGCCAGGTCCTGGAACGCCGTCTCGGCGAGCAGGTCGTACGCCAGGTCGAGGTGGCCGACCTCGGCGGCGAGGATCGCCTGCGCGGACGCGGACAGCGACGAGTCCCGGACCGTGCGGGCCTCGTAGTAGGCCAGGTTGCGGGCCTTCTCCTCGGCGGTGAAGTCGCCGGGGCACCGCAGCATGGCCAGGACGAGGTCGGCCTGCTTGACCACCTGCCTGCGGTACAGCTCCAGGTAGGGGAAGTGCAGCAGCAGCGGGTAGTCGTCCTCGCCGGTCGCGGCGAAGTCCCACTCCGGCTGCTCGGTGAAGCCGGCCGACTGCTGGTGCACGCCGCGCTTGCCGTCGTACGGGACGTGGACCGCGTCGGCGGCGGCCCGCCAGCCGGCCACCTCGGCCGGGTCGACGCCGAGCCGGTCGGCCACCTCCGGGCACCGCTGGACGGCGTCGGCGGCGCCGCGCAGGTTCCGCCGGGCCATCAGGTTGGTGAAGACGTTGTCGTCGACCAGGGCCGAGTACTCGTCCGGGCCGGTGACGCCGGTCAAGTGGAAGGCGCCGGCGTCGTCCCAGTGGCCGTAGCCGTGCCACAGCCGGGCGGTCTCGACGAGCAGATCGGCGCCGCACTCGGCGAGGAACGCGGTGTCGCCGGTGGCCGCGACGTAGCGCAGCACCGCGTCCGCGACGTCCGCGTTGACGTGCAGGCCGGCGCTGCCGGCCGGCCAGTAGCCGGAGCACTCCCGGCCGCCGAGCGTCCGCCAGGGAAAGGTCGCCCCGGTCAGCCGCAGCTCGGCCGCGCGCTCGCGGGCCTCGGGCAGGTGGGCGTGCCGCCAGCGCAGCGCCGAGCGGGTCAGCTCCGGCGCCAGGTACGTCAGCACCGGCAGCACGTACCCCTCGGTGTCCCAGAGCACGTGGCCGTCGTAACCGTTGCCGGTCAGGCCCTTCGCCGGGATGGTGCGGTCGCCGTCGGCCCGGCCGGACTGGATCAGGTGGAACACCGCGAAGCGGATCGCCTGCTCCAGCTCCGGGTCGCCGGCCAGCTCGACGTCGGCGGTGGCCCAGGCCGCGTCGAGGGCGGCTCGCTGCGCGTCGAGCAGGGCGTCGAACCCGTCGGCCCGGACCGCGTCCGCCTCCGCGACGACCAGGTCGGCCAGCTCGCCGGCGGGGGTGCCGTCCACATGCGCGCACTCGTACGCGGCGAACTTGGTGACCCGGATCCGCTCGCCCGGGCGCAGCGGCCCGGTGAGCGCCAGCCGGAACCGGTCGCCCGTCAGTTCGGTGTCGGTGGCCGTGTCGTCGGGGGTCTCGACCCGGTGCGCGACCGCCACCGCGACCCGCTGGCCGCTGTGTCCGGTCCGGTGCACCAGCACGCCGTCCGGGCCGTCGTGCCGGCCGGTCTCGGCGGTGAGCGGGTCGTGGATCACCGAGGCCGCCCGGGGGTCGTCGGCGCGTTCCGGCACCCGCTCGTTGGCCAGCAGGTCGGAGCAGATCCGCACCGGGACCGGACCGTCCAGCGGCTCGACCGTCCAGTCGACGGCGGCGACCGGCCGGCGGGGCAGCGAGACCAGCCGGGTGCTGACGACCCGGACGCCCCGGCCGCCCGGCGAGACCCACTCGGTCTCCCGGCGGACCACCCCGGCCCGCAGGTCCAGCTCCCGGTGGTGCCGCCGGATCGTGCCGGTGCGCAGGTCCAGCGGCTCCCCGTCCACCCAGAGTCGGACCAGGGCGGCGTTGGGGGCGCTGATCACGGTGTCGCTGCGTTCGGGGAAGGCGTACCCGCCCTCGGGGTAGCTCAGCTCGTGCTGTTCGTGGAACCCGTTGAGGTAGCTGCCGGGCATGCCGTACGGCTGACCCTCGTCGAGCGTGCCGCGCCAGCCCACCCAGCCGTTGGCCAGCGCGAACACCGACTCGGTCTCGCCGAGCCGGTCCAGGTCCGCGCTGGTGCGCCGGATGCGCCAACCGTCGTGCGACACGTGTCCTCCCGGGTGGTGCGTGGACCGCCACCGAACCAGACCCGGCTGAGAGGTGGCTGGGATCCCGGTACCCGGAGCGGGCCGCGCGACCACCCGAGGGTGGCCGAGCACACGGCTCAGGTGGTCAGCACCAGCGTGACCACGGTGCCGAGGACGAGGAACGGCCCGAACGGCAGGTGCGCCGACCAGCGGACCCGGCGGAGGAGCAGCAGCACCACCCCGGCCACGCCGGAGAGGGTCACCGCGAGCACCAGACCGGCCACCAGCACCGGCCAGCCGTACCAGCCGAGCAGCGCGCCGGCGCCCAGCGCCAGCTTGGCGTCGCCGAGGCCGAAGCCGCGCCGGCCGAGCAGCAGGGTGGTCGCCGCGAAGCCGGCGCCGACAGCGGCGCCGACCGGCAGATCGGCCCCGCCCCGGCAGAAGGGATCACGCAGATGTTCTGCAAGTACGGCGACCGGGGCGAGAACGTCCGCGCCCTCCAGTA
>NZ_CADEAU010000461.1 GCF_902825405.1 Micromonospora maritima
CTGGAGTTCAGACGTGTGCTCTTCCGATCTCCTGGCTGCGTCTCGGCCTGGCCGCCGACGCCGGCCCCGGGCGTGACCCCCGGCTGGGTCGGCGGCGGTGGGAGGCGCGGCTCTGGCACACGCTCGACACCGAGCTGGGCGCCGCCGAGGTCCAGCGCCGCGCCTGGGCCAACCTCGACCGGGTCACCGAGGAGATCCGGGCGGCGGCCGTCGAGCTGGTCGGCGGTCCGGCCGACGACGAGACGGTACGCCGGGCGTTGGACCTGCTGGCCGCCGAGCATCCGGACGACGCCACCATCGTCGACCTCGCCTCGGTCACGCTCGACGAGGCGAGTGACTTCGTCCGCCGGCACGACCTGGTGAGCCTGGTCGACGACCCGTGCGTGATCCAGGAGATGCCGGAGTTCGCCCGCGGCGTGGCGGTGGCCTACTGCGACTCGCCCGGGCCCCTGGAGACGGCCGACGTGCCGACGTTCTACTGCATCGCGCCCACCCCGGTGGACTGGCCGGCTCAGCGGGTCGAGTCGTTCTACCGGGAGTACAACGACCACATGATCCGCAACCTGACCGTGCACGAGGCGATGCCCGGTCACTTCCTCCAGCTCGCCCACGCCCGGCGCCACACCGGCCCGACCCGGGTACGCGCGCTCACCGAGTCCGGCGTGTTCATCGAGGGTTGGGCGGTCTACACCGAGGAGCTGATGGCCGGGCTCGGCTTCGGCGGGCTGCCGGTGCGCCTCCAGCAGCTCAAGATGCAGCTCCGGATGACCATCAACGCGCTGCTCGACCAGCTCGTGCACTGCGACGACCTGCCCGAGTCGGAGGCGATGGCGCTGATGACCGGGCGCGGTTTCCAGGAGGAGGGCGAGGCGGCCGGCAAGTGGCGGCGGGCGTTGCTCACCTCCACCCAGCTCTCCACCTACTTCGTCGGCTACAGCGAGATGGCCGACATCGCCGCCGCGCGGCCCGCCGACGTGCCGGTGCGGGAGTGGCACGACGCGATGCTGGCGCACGACTGCCCGCCCCCGCGCCACCTGCGTACGCTGCTGGGGCTCTGACCGCTCAGCCGCGCGCGACGACCGCGTCGATCAGCCAGCGGGACAACGAGTACGCCGGCGGCAGCTCGGCCGGCAACGCGTCCACCGGGAACCAGCGGGCCTCGGTCAGCTCCGCCCGGTCGACCACCGGCTCGGCGGCCGGGTCGGTCACCGCGGCGGTGAAGCCGGCCAGCAGCGTGCCCGGTCCGGACAGCGCCCACGGCTGGCTGTCCACGTACGCGGGGCGGCCCAGCGTCAGGCCGACCTCCTCGGCGGCCTCGCGGCGCACCGCCGCCTCCAGCGACTCGCCGGCCTCGACGAAGCCGGCGACCAGCGCCCACAGCTCGGTCGGCCCGTGGGCGTGGCGGACCAGCAGAAGCTCGCCCGGACGGGTGATCGCGGTCAGCACCGCGACGGAGAGCGGCACGTACCCGGTCAGCCCGCACGCCGGGCAGCGCCGCGCGGTCTCGCCCGGCACGTCGGCCAGTTCGGCCCGGCAGGCACCGCACCACCGGTGCGTACGCCGCCACGTGACCAGGCAGAGCGCGCGCCCGGCCAGGTCCGCCCAGGGCGCGGGCAGTTCGGCCGCGAGGCCGCGCCAGCTCCGCCACCGGCCGGGCAGGGACTCCGGTTCGCCGACCTCGGTCGTCCAGGCCGGCACCCCGTCCACCGTGCCGACCGCCACCCACCCGGTCGCGGCGGGCAGTTCGCCGACTCGCGGCGGCCGCCCGTCGGCGCCCGTCAGCAGCTTCCTCCCGGCCACCGCGAGGGCCAGGTCGTCCGGGTCCGGCGGCCGGCCGTGGTCGGCGACGGGAAGGAAGCCCGCCGCGCCCGTCCGGGCCGGTACGTCGGCGGTGCCGCCGGGGTTCACGACGTGGTGGTGCGCCGGTCGACCACGCCGGCGCCGGCCGGTACGGCGAACGCGGCGGCCTCGACCGTCTCGGTGTAGCGGTTGAGCGTCACCTCGGCCGGCTTGCCGTCGAGCCGGCCGGTGAAGCTGCCCAGCACCCCCTCGTTCGTCACGCAGGCGGTGAAGCGTTCCCCGGCGTTCGTGACGTCGACGCAGGTGGCGTGGTGCCCGGCCAGCGTGGTGTCGCTCTGCTTGATGACCGCCTCGGGCCGCAGCGCCGCGTCGGTGAGCAGCCGGATCACCGCCGGCGGGGTGACCAGGCCCTGCTTGCGGGCCTCGTCGTAGACGATCACCGACGGCTTGCCGGCGGTGAGCAGCGGCGGGGAGACGGTGCAGGAGGTGCGGGCGGTGGTGCTCGCGCACCGGGTGACCGCCTCCTGGGTCACCGTGATCTTGCCCCCGGGCCAGGTGTAGGTGGAGCGGAGCGGCTCCTCGGTCTGCGCGATCGAGGCGGTCCGCCCGCCGTCGAGCTGGTACTCGGCGGCCCAGGTCTGCTCCAGCGCCCGGTCCATCCGCGCGGCGAGGTCGTTGACCAGATCGGCCCGGCCGAGGGCGACCCCCGCGTCGTCCAGGGCCTGGCAACCGGTGACCGAGAGCGACACGATGACCGAGGCGGCGAGCACACGGAGAGTCGTCGAGGCGGCAGGCATGATGCCCAGCCTTGTCGATCGACGCAACCTCTCGCAAACCCGTTGCCGGTTGACGACCGGTAATCCGGGAATGTCCGTCTCAGCAGGTGCCTCGGGGCCCGCCCCGAGCGGCGTACGGGAGGGCGGGGACCGATACGCTGCGTTCAACACCTGCCTCAGCCGCACCGTCGCGGCCCATCCGGACCGGAACCACACAAACGAGGAGCGACTCAGTGGCAACCATCGAGGGAATCGTCGCCCGGGAGATCCTGGACTCGCGGGGCAACCCGACGGTCGAGGTCGAGGTCGGGCTCGACGACGGCACGATCGCCCGCGCCGCGGTGCCGTCCGGCGCCTCCACCGGCGCCTTCGAGGCGGTCGAGCTGCGCGACGGTGACAAGGACCGCTACCTGGGCAAGGGTGTCGAGAAGGCGGTCGCCAACATCGAGGACCGGATCGTCGACCAGCTCATCGGCTACGAGGCCAGCGAGCAGCGGCTGATCGACCAGAAGATGATCGACATCGACGGGTCGGACAACAAGGGCGAGCTGGGCGCCAACGCCATCCTCGGCGTCTCCCTGGCCGTGGCGAAGGCCGCCGCCGGCAGCGCCGAGCTGAGCCTGTTCCGCTACCTGGGCGGCCCGAACGCGCACCTGCTCCCGGTGCCGATGATGAACATCCTCAACGGCGGCGCGCACGCCGACTCGAACGTCGACATCCAGGAGTTCATGATCGCGCCGATCGGCGCGCCGACGTTCCGGGACGCGCTGCGCTCCGGCGCCGAGGTCTACCACGCGCTGAAGTCGGTGCTGAAGAAGAAGGACCTGTCGACCGGCCTGGGCGACGAGGGCGGCTTCGCCCCGAACCTGCCCACCAACGCCGCCGCGCTGGACCTGATCTCCGAGGCCGTGGAGAAGGCCGGCTACCGGCTCGGCACCGACATCGTCTTCGCGCTCGACGTGGCCGCCACCGAGTTCTTCGACAACGGCAGCTACACGTTCGAGGGCAGCGCCAAGAGCGCCGAGGAGATGAGCAACTATTACACCAAGCTGGCCGGCGACTACCCGATCGTGTCCATCGAGGACCCGCTGGCCGAGGACGACTGGAGCGGCTGGGCCACCCTCACCGCCGCGCTCGGCGACCGGATCCAGATCGTCGGCGACGACCTGTTCGTGACCAACCCGCAGCGCATCGCCCGCGGCATCGCCGAGCAGGCCGCCAACGCGGTGCTGGTCAAGGTCAACCAGATCGGCTCGCTCACCGAGACGCTCGACGCCGTGGACCTGGCCCACCGGGCCGGCTTCAGGTGCATGATGAGCCACCGTTCCGGCGAGACCGAGGACACCACCATCGCCGACCTGGCCGTCGCCACCGGCTGCGGGCAGATCAAGACCGGTGCGCCGGCCCGCTCCGACCGGGTGGCCAAGTACAACCAGCTGCTCCGCATCGAGGAGGAGCTGGCCGACGCGGCGCGGTACGCCGGCGCCGGCGCGTTCCCGCGTTACCGTTCGGCCTGAGGCCGACGCTCCGGGGGAGGGGTGTGACGATGCAGCAGCGCCGCACACCGGGTGGCCAGCGGCCCGCCCGTCGGCCGGGTCAGGCCGGTCGGGCGGGCGGTGCCCGGGTCCGGTCCACCGCCCGTGACGGCGGCGTG
>NZ_CADEAU010000462.1 GCF_902825405.1 Micromonospora maritima
ACCGGCGCTGCCGAAGCCGTTGCCCGGGCCGCCGGCCGTGATCGTGCCCGGACCGCCCGCGCCGGCCAGGCCGGTGCCGTAGTCGTGGTCGCCGGAGCCCGGGTAGCCGCTGCCGGAGCCGGGAACGCCGCCGGTGACCGGCGGGGTGTACGAGCCGGACCCGCCGCCGAGGTCGGAGCCGCCGATGGTCGGCGGGGGCGTGAACGACCCGCCGCCACCACCGCCACCGGCGCCACCGCCGATCCCGGTGCTGCCGAGCGAGGGCATCTTGCCGCCACCGCCACCACCGCCGCCCGGCAGGCCGGTGTCCGGCACGCCGGAGGGCGGGATGCGGGTGTCCGGGCGGTAGCCGTCATCGGAGTCGATGTTCGGTTTGGGCACGACCAGCTTGGGGCGCTCGGTCTCCACGGCGACCGGCAGGGGCGACATCGCCTTGTTGGCCGCCTCCTGGTTGTCCCGGTACCAGTTGTCCAGATGCGACTTCGTGTCCCACCAGCCGCCACGCTTCTGGTCGCCGGCGTTGCCGTCGACCTTCATGGTGGCTTCCAGGTCGTCGGCCTTGTCGCGGAACGCGCCGTCGGCGTAGAGCGACTGGTTGGCCTGGTAGTCCTTGCGCAGCGCGGCGAGGAAACCCGACTGGCTCTCGCCGTCGCGGGCGTCGTCGAGCTCGGTGCCGCCGGGCAGGCTCCACTCGTTCCAGCCGAAGTCGTCCATCAGCGGGATCGGGATGCTGGCGACCGCCGTGCGGATGTCGCCCTCGATCCGCGAGAGCGCCCCGCTGACGCCGCTGGCGTGCGTGATCAGCTCCTCGATCTCCTTGCCGATGCCGCTCAGGTGCTCGCGGTACGCGTCCCCGCCGCTGCCCTTCCACCCGGCCAGCAGGCCGGGCAGGCCGCCGCTGTGCGGGCGCTCCTGACCGGTCGCGACCGGGCCCACGAACGAGCGCCCGACCAGCGAGTCGCGCAGGTAGCCGAGCGCGGTGGAGAGGTTGCTCCAACCCGCCCCCACGGACCCGACGGTCTCCGGGTCCGCCGACAGCGTCACCTCGCGGACGCAGCGCTCCCAGGTGCCTCCTGCCATGACCGTCTCCCCCTCAGGCCGTGTACGGGTAGGTGGGCTGCTGCCCGGCCTCCGGCGGCGGCGCCGCGGACTCCAGCAGCCGCTCGATCTGCTTGCCGTTGGCGGCGTTGCGGGCCTCCGCGTCGCGGAACGCCTTTGCGATGTCCTCGGTGCCCTGCTTGAGGCCGGCCAGCTTCCGGGAGATGGACTTCAGGTGGGCCTCCATGTTGGCCGTCGACCTGGTCAGCGCCGCCCACTGCATCCGGGCGTCCTCGTACGCGCCGAACGGTGTGCCGTTGGACACCGTCTGGGCGTTCGTGCCGTCGCCCTTCATCCGCTCCTTGATGCGTTCCATCTCGTAGCCGATGGTGTCGTCGACGTACTGCTTGAGGCGCTCGACGTACTCCGCGGCGGCGTCCAGGTCCTCGACGCTGACGTGCAGGTCGCCGGTGTCCGGCGGCGTGATGCCCATGCTGCTGTCCTCCCCGCTACCGACCCGGAGGGCCGGTCCAATACGGACGCAGCGTATCGAGGAAGCACCACTGCGGTCAGCCCCACCCCACGGCGCGGCACGGTTGCCGCGAAGGACGACGGAGCGCGGAAACCCCGAGGGGTTCCCGCGCTCCGGAGTGGTTCGGTGCCGTCAGCCCTGCGCGGCGGCGGGCAGCTTCAGCCCACCGACCGGCGTCAGCGGCAGCAGCTTGCGGCCGGTCGGGCCGATCTGGATCTCGGTGTCCATGGACGGGCACACGCCGCAGTCGAAGCAGGGCGTCCAGCGGCAGTCGTCCTGCTCGTACTCCGACAGCGAGTCCTGCCAGTCCTGCCACAGCCAGTCCTTGTCCAGGCCGGAGTCGAGGTGGTCCCAGGGCAGGACCTCCAGCTCCTCGCGCTCCCGGGTGGTGTACCAGTCGAGGTCCACGCCGTACGCCGGCAGCACCTCGGCCGCGGCGTCCACCCACCGCTGGTAGGAGAAGTGCTCGCTCCAGCCGTCGAACCGGCCGCCGTTCTCCCAGACCTTGCGGATCACCGCGCCGACCCGGCGGTCGCCGCGGGACAGCAGGCCCTCGATCAGCGACGGCTCGCCGTCGTGGTAGCGGAAGCCGATCGCCCGGCCCAGCGACCGGTCGCTGTTGATCGCCTGCTTGAGCAGCTTGAGCCGGCCGTCGATGACCTCCGGCCGCTCCATCGAGGCCCACTGGAACGGGGTGTGCGGCTTCGGCACGAACCCGCCGATGGAGACGGTGCAGCGGATGTCCTTGGACCCGGTGGCGGCGCGGCCGGCCCGGATCACCTCGTGCGCCATGTCGGCGATCTCCAGGACGTCCTCGTCGGTCTCGGTGGGCAGGCCGCACATGAAGTAGAGCTTCACCTGCCGCCAGCCGTTGGAGTACGCGGTGACCACGGTGCGGATGAGGTCTTCCTTCGACACCATCTTGTTGATCACCTTGCGGATCCGCTCCGACCCGCCCTCGGGGGCGAACGTCAGGCCGGTCCGCCGCCCGTTGCGGGACAGCTCCTGGGCGAGGTCGATGTTGAACGCGTCCACCCGGGTCGACGGCAGCGACAGCGAGACGTTGGTGCCCGCGTACTGCTCGGCCAGGCCGGAGCACATGTCGCCGATCTCGGAGTGGTCGGCGGACGACAGCGACAGCAGGCCCACCTCGTGGAAGCCGGAGAACTCCAGCCCTTCCTTGACCATCTGGCCGACCGTGGTGATCGACCGCTCCCGCACCGGGCGGGTGATCATGCCGGCCTGGCAGAACCGGCAGCCCCGGGTGCAGCCCCGGAAGATCTCCACCGCGTACCGCTCGTGGACCGTCTCGGCGAGCGGGACCAGGGGCTTCTTCGGGTACGGCCACGCGTCCAGGTCCATGGTCGTGCGCTTGTGCACGCGGAACGGCACGTCCGGGCGGTTCGGCACGACCCGCTGGATCCGGCCGTCGGGCAGGTAGTCGACGTCGTAGAAGCGCGGGACGTAGACGCTCTCCGTGCGGGCCAGGCGCAGCAGCAGCTCGTCCCGGCCGCCCGGGGAGCCCTCGGCCTTCCACTCCCGGACGATGGTGGTGATCTCGAGCACCGCCTCCTCGCCGTCGCCGAGCACCGCGGCGTCGACGAAGTCGGCGATCGGCTCCGGGTTGAACGCGGCGTGCCCGCCGGCCACGATCACCGGGTCGGCGTCGGTGCGGTCGGCGGCGAGCATCGGGATGCCGGCCAGGTCGATCGCGGTGAGCAGGTTGGTGTAGCCCAGCTCGGTGGAGAACGAGACGCCGAACACGTCGAAGTCACGCACCGGGCGGTGGGCGTCGACGGTGAACTGCGGCACGCCGTGGGCGCGCATCAGCTTCTCCAGGTCCGGCCAGACCGCGTACGTCCGCTCGGCCAGCACGTCGGGCAGCTCGTTGAGCACCTCGTAGAGGATCTGCACGCCCTGGTTGGGCAGGCCGACCTCGTAGGCGTCCGGGTACATCAGCGCCCAGCGCACGGTCGCGGCGTCCCAGTCCTTGACCACCGCGCCCAGTTCCCCACCCACGTACTGGATGGGTTTGGTCACCTGCGGCAGCAGCGGCTCCAGCCGGGGCCAGACCGAGTTGTCGGCGGTGGGGCGTGGGGTCGTGGACGGGGCACTCATGATGCCCAAGGGTACGCGGTCCCTCGCCCCCACTTCCCCCGCCGCACCCATCCGGCCACTCCACCCCGGTGATCGAGGAGGTGGCGCGCCGGTCCCGGCCCGCCGCCGACCGGGGACGCCTCGGCCCCGGACCGCGGTGGGGCGGGGATTCGGCGGGGGTGGCGGGGCGGTACTAACCTCGCAACGGGCGCGAGAGGAGATTGCCGCGATGTCGCAGCCGCAGCCGGGGACGGACCGGCCGGCCGACGGGGCCGAGGAGCGGGTCGTCGCCGAGCCGCCGTCGCCCGAGTCGAAGCAGGTCGACGCCGGGGGCGACGGCCAGCTCGCCGACCCCGCCCGGGACGGGTCGGCGCCGGTGAGCGACGCGTCGCCTCCGCCGGGCGCGGAGCCACCCGACCCGGAGGACACCACCCGCCCGGACCCGGAGGACACCATCCGCCCGGCCCCGGACGCCGCCACCGCGCCGGCGCCTGACGACGCCAGCCGCGCGAACCCGGACGACACCGCACACCCGGGCCCGGACGCCG
>NZ_CADEAU010000463.1 GCF_902825405.1 Micromonospora maritima
GGCGTCGCGCAGCACCCCGACCCGGTCGGCGTGCCGGGAGCGGGCCATCCGGGCGGCGCTGTCCCAGCCGGCGTCGCGCAGCGCCGACGCCGCGTCGACCGCCCGGTGGAAGTCGCCCCGACGGGCCAGCAGCACGGCCAGGTAGAGCACCTGGAACAGTTGGGACGGGTTGTTCGTCACGCGGAACCCGTAGCGTTCGGCGAAGCCGCGCCCGTCCCCGGCGAGCCGGCGGGCCAGCCGTTTCTTCTCCTCGACGCTGCGGGTGGCAGTGGTTGTCGGCATGCCGCCGACTACCCCGGCGCGGACGCGCCATTCAGCCGTGCAGGCCGCCGCTGCGGTCGCGGGCCTTGAGCCGGGTGGTGGGCAGCGCCGGGGCGGGCAGCGGCGGCGCGGGATCGTCGGCGACGGCGCCGAAGCGACGGCCGGCCATCCAGTCCTCGCGGGCGGCGGCGACCTCCTCGTGCGACCGGCCGACGAAGTTCCACCACATCACCAGCGGTTCGTCGAAGGGGACGCCGCCGAGCAGCAGCAGCCGGCTGCCCGGTGCCGCGGTCAGCGACAACGCCGTCCGGCCCGCGCCGAGGTAGAGCAGCGCGCCGGGGGCGACGGTCACGCCGTCGGCCTCGGCGGAGCCGGACATGGCCAGCAGCCCGTACTCGAAGTCGGGGCGCAGCGACAACGTGGCCGGCGCGGCGCCCCGGACCTCGATCTGCGCGCCGACCAGCGGCGTGTACGTCACCGCCGGTGAGCGTTCCCCGCCGAACTCCCCGACCAGCAGGGTGAGGTCGAGGTCGCCGTCGCGCCACCGGGGCAGCTCGGCGTGGTGGTCGAAGTCCGGGTCGCCGGCCCGGGCCGGGTCGGGCAGCGCGACCCACAGCTGCACGCCGTGCATCAGCGGCGGGTGGACCAGCG
Organism: Micromonospora maritima; assembly: GCF_902825405.1. GTDB lineage: Bacteria > Actinomycetota > Actinomycetes > Mycobacteriales > Micromonosporaceae > Micromonospora > Micromonospora maritima. The sequence goes on from NZ_CADEAU010000463.1 coordinate 913, forward strand.
GGGAGCGTTCCGAGTGGGCGATGCCGCGGCCGGAGGTCATCACGTTGAGCTGCCCGGGGCGGATCGGCTGGACGTTGCCGAGGCTGTCCCGGTGCAGGATCTCCCCGTCGAGCAGCCAGGTGACGGTCTGCAGGCCGGTGTGCGGGTGCGGCGGCACCTCCATGCCGGGCCGCTCGGCCACGTCGTCCGGGCCGAAGTGGTCGACGAAGCACCACGCGCCGACCATGCGGCGCTGCCGCTGCGGCAGCAGCCGGCGCACGGTGGTGTAGCGGCCGAGCGGGACGTCGTGCCCCGGAAGCAGCACGCTGCCCGGGTCGGTGGCGCCGACGCCCGGTGGGAGCGTCTGCGCCGGCAGGGATTCGGTACGGTCCACCGCCCGACTCTACGCTCAGTCCGCGACGACGCTCACCGCGTTCGCGCCGGCGACCAGGTCGAGGTAGAGCCGGTCGGCCGCCCGGTCCCAGCCGGGCGAGCTGATCAGCTCACCGGCGGCGATGCCGGCGCGGCGCTCGTCGTACAGCGCCACCGAACCGGCGCCGGCGGCGACCCGCACCCGGGCCGGCGGCCCGCCGGGCACGGTGACGGTCAGCTCGCTGACGCCGCCGGTCATCCGCACGGTGAGCGCGCCGTCGAGCGGGGGCAGGGCCAGCCGGGTACGCGCGGCGCCGCCGATCAGCTCGATCCCGGCCAGCCGGGCCGCGCCCAGGTCGAGCCGCTGCTCGCTGACCCCGCCGACGAGCCGCAGCCGCCAGGTCACCCGGGAGTTGAGCACCACCTCGACGGCGGAGGGACCGGGTCGGCCGCTCTCCCCGATCCGCAGCCGGACCCGGTCACCCGTCAGTTGCGGGCGCGGCGTCACGCCGGCGTCGTCCGGCGCGCCGATCCGGTAGAGGTCGTCGCCGAGGTCGGCCGCCCGCAGGGTGAAGCTGGTCAGGCCGTCGACCAGTTCGAAGTCCGCCTGCCGGCGGTCTCCGCGGGGCGCGGTGAGCGTCTCGGCGGCGGCGACCTCGGCGCCGCCCACCCCACCGGAGCCACCGGCGTCCGTGGCCGGCGACGGACCGCCGGAGAAGACCGTGCCCAGCCGGGCCGGGTTGGCGAGGGTGACCGCGATCGCCGCCACGCCGAGCACCACGACCAGCACGGCGGCGGCCACCAGCGCCCGGGCGGTCCGGGACCAGCCGGGCCCGCTCAGGTCAGGGTCGTCCCCGGATGCCGTCATGGTCGTCCCCTCTCGCCGGTCCCCACTGGCTCATACGTCTCCGTTTCCGCTCCGGTTCATTCCCGCCGGCGCGGCCGGTTCCGCGCCGCCGAGGCGGGCGTGCACCTTGGCGACGCACGCGGACAGCGCCGCGCGCGCGTCCAGGCCGAGGCTCTCGATCGCCACCAGGGCGGTGAACGCCACGTCGGCCAGCTCGGCGGCGACCTCCTCGCGGGTGTGCGTCACGCCCTTGCGCGGGTTCTGCCCGAGCACCCCGATCCAGGCCGCGGCCACCTCGCCGGCCTCCTCGCCGATCTTCAGGATGCGGCAGGTCAGCTCCGTGTCGCCGGTGCCGTTGGCGGCGTCCAGCCAGGCGCGGGCGTCCCGCGCCGAGGTCCAGATCATGTCGTCCACCCGGCCAGTGAACCGGACGGCGGTGACCATCCGTATCCGGGGGCGGTGCGGGCAACGGTGCCGGCACCGGAAGGCGGAGGGACGTGTCCGTGATGCCGGAGACCGTCGAGACGGTGTTCGCCAAGGTGGTCGCGCGGAACCCGGGCGAGCCCGAGTTCCACCAGGCGGTGCGGGAGGTGCTGGAGAGCATCGCTCCGGCCCTGGCCCGGCACCCCGGGTACGCCGACCTGGTCGAGCGCATCTGCGAGCCGGAGCGGCAGGTCATCTTCCGGGTGCCGTGGGAGGACGACCACGGTCGGGTCCGGGTGAACCGCGGCTTCCGGGTGGAGTTCAACAGCGCGTTGGGCCCGTTCAAGGGCGGACTGCGCTTCCACCCGTCGGTCTACCTGGGCATCGTCAAGTTCCTCGGCTTCGAGCAGATCTTCAAGAACGCGCTGACCGGCCTGCCGATCGGCGGCGGCAAGGGCGGGGCCGACTTCGACCCGAAGGGACGTTCCGACCGCGAGGTGATGCGGTTCTGCCAGAGCTTCATGACCGAGCTGTACCGGCACATCGGCCCGCAGACCGACGTGCCGGCCGGGGACGTCGGGGTGGGCGGCCGGGAGATCGGCTACCTGTTCGGGCAGTACAAGCGGATCACCAACCGGTACGAGGCGGGCGTGCTCACCGGCAAGGGCCTGACGTACGGGGGCGCGCAGGTGCGGCGCGAGGCCACCGGCTACGGCGCGGTCTTCTTCGCCGAGGAGATGCTCCGGCAGACCGGGGACAGCCTGGACGGCAAGCGGGTGGTGGTCTCCGGCTCCGGCAACGTGGCCATCTACGCGGTGGAGAAGGTGCACCAGCTCGGCGGCACGGTGGTGGCCTGTTCGGACTCCGACGGCTACGTGCTGGACGAGAAGGGCATCGACCTGGCGCTGCTGCGCGAGTTGAAGGAGGAGCGCCGGACCCGGCTGGACGACTACGTCCGGCACGCGCCGCACGCGGTGGCGGTCGCCGGCCGAAGCGTCTGGGAGGTGCCGTGCGACCTGGCCCTGCCGTGCGCCACCCAGAACGAGATCGGCGGCGCGGAGGCGGCGGCACTGGTGGCCGGCGGATGCGTCGCGGTGGTGGAGGGCGCGAACATGCCGACCACACCGGAGGCGGTGCGCATCCTGGGCCGGGCCGGGGTGCGGTTCGCCCCGGGCAAGGCGGCCAACGCGGGCGGGGTGGCGGTGAGCGCGCTGGAGATGCAGCAGAACGCCAGCCGGGACGCGTGGCCGTTCGACCGGTCTGAGCAGCGGCTACGCGAGATCATGCGGGACGTGCACGAGCGGTGCTGGGCGACCGCGGAGGAGTACGGGCGGCCGGGCGACTACGTGGCCGGCGCGAACATCGACGGGTTCCGGCGGGTGGCCGAGGCGATGCAGGCGCACGGCGTGGTCTGACCGGCCACCATGGACCGACCGGGCGAGCGTGTGCTGACTGCCCGGTCGGTCAGCGATTGACAGTCCTCGACCCCCGGCCTAGGTTCAGGTCGCTACCGGCCGGTAGGCATCCGTCCCGCCCCGCCGTCCCGCGCACCGGGGCGGCACCCGTCCCCCGGGGAGCAGCGATGCAGACCTCGTCCCCCCGCGTGCGCCGCCGGCTGCTCGCCGTCGGCACCGCCCTCGTCCTCGCGCTCGGCCTGGCCGGGG
>NZ_CADEAU010000464.1 GCF_902825405.1 Micromonospora maritima
CCCGCGCCCGGCCCGCGGGCCGGCGTGTGCGACCGCGCCGCGCTGGACTCGGCCCGGGCGGTCTCGACGGCCGCCTGGATCGTCGCCGGGCGGGGCCAGGTGACCGCCGCGACGAGCATCAGGAGCACTCCCGCCGCGCTCCAGAGCCCGACGACAGTCGGGATGGCGTAACGCTCGGCCAGTGCGCCGGTGACCAGCACCGCGCCGCCCTGGATGATCTGCGTGCCGCTGGCCATCACCCCGAATGCCCGGGCCCGGTAGCCGTCCGGCAGGGCCTGCACGAAGAGGCCGTTGGCGACCGGGACGATCCCGGCGACCGCGAAACCGCACGCGCCGGCGAGCAGTGCCACCACGACCGGTGGCGGGTCGAGCAGCGCGGGCACGAGCGCGGCCGGCGCGAGCACCGCCAGCGGGGGCAGCAACCGCAGCCGGCGGGCCGGACCGACCAGCCGCCCGATGAGCAGCCCGCCGATGACGTAGCCGACCGGGTTGGCCGCCATGATCACCGCCTGCGCGGTGCCGGTGTCCATGCCGCCGCCGGTCCGCTGGGCGGCCCAGCCGGCGGCGAGGCCCTCGGGGACGATCGAGAAGACCATCGCGCTGAACACCAGCACCGCGATGGCGCGCAGCACCGGCCGCTCGAAGACGATCCGGAAGCCCTCGGCGGTCTCCCGCAGCAGGTGGCTGCGGTGCGCCGGGGCCAGCGCCGGAGCCCGGTCCCGCAGGCCGAAGCGGACCAGGAGGGCCGACAGGGCGAACGTGGCCGCGTTGATCAGCAGCGCGGTGCTCGGGTTGAGCGCGGCGATGGTCGCGCCGGCGAGGTAACCGACGACCTGCGCGGCCTGGACGGCGCTGGTGGAGGCGGTGAGGCCCACCACCAGGCGGTCGCCCTCCAGGATGTGCGGCAGCAACGCCGAGCGCGCCGCCTGGCTCGGCGGGTTGGCGAGCGTCGCGACGAAGATCAGGACGAGGATCGCCCAGGCCGGCATGAAGGGCATCGCGACGAGCACCATCAACGCCATCCGGATCAGGTCGCAGAGCACCATCACCCGGCGGTAGCGGTGTCGCTCGGCCAGCGCGGAGAGCAGCGGGCCGCCGATCAGCCAGGGCAGGTAACTGGCCGCGAACGCGGCGGCGGAGAGGGCGACCGACTTGGTCTCCTGCAGGACCAGCACCGCGAGCGCGGCCTTGGCGAGGTAGTCGCCGATCCAGGACAGGACGTTGGCGGCGAAGAGCGCGCGGAACTCGGACTGACCGAACACGTCGCGGAAGGTGGCCGGGCCCTCCAGGGCGGGTCGCTCGTCGGACACCGTCGCCTCCATCGTTCCTGGTCGACCACTTGTGATGGCCCGACCGGGAACCGTCGTCAGATCAACCGATCAGCGAGGACACGAGCACACTCCCCGGTGGAGTGTGTTCACCGGATTCTGCCCGATCGTCTGACAACTGGCTAGGGCGAACGGATTGATCGTCGCATCTCCGACTGAACGAACGGACGATACCCGAGGGGCCGCGCGACGCGCGACCCCCGGAAAACGTCCGTCCGCCAGGGGTGCCTCAGGTGGGGCCGCCGGTGCCGGTTCCCTCCGGTCGCGGCGGCGGCGACGCCTGCGGCGGCAGGCCGGGATAGAGCCGGGCCGCCGCGATCCGGGCCGTGATCCCGGAGTTCTCCAGTGCCTCCGCGAGGCGGCGGCGCAGCTCGCGACCGACCGCGAACTGCCCGTCCGCGGTGGTCTTGACGACGGTACGGATCACCGCGCCGTCGACCGTCATCTGCTCGACGCCGAGCACCTCCGGCTGCTCCACGATCTCCGGCGCCAGCTCCGGGTCCAGCGCCACCGACGCCGCCGCCGTACGCAGCACCGCGGTGGCCTCCTCGGTGCCGGCGAAGCCGATCGGCAGGTCCACCACGACCAGCGCCCAGCCCTGGCTCTTGTTGCCGACCCGGACGATCTCGCCGTTGCGGATGTACCAGAGCACGCCCCGCCCGTCCCGGACCGTGGTCACCCGCAGGCCCACCGCCTCCACCACGCCCGTCGCCTCGCCGAGGTCGACCGTGTCGCCCACGCCGTACTGGTCCTCGATCAGCATGAACAGGCCGGCGATCAGGTCCTTGACCAGGCTCTGCGCGCCGAAACCGAGGGCCACGCCGGCGATGCCCGCGCTCGCCAGCAGCGGGGCCAGGTCGAAGCTGAACTCCTTGAGCACCATCAACAGCGCGATGCCGAACACGAACGCGGTGACCATGCTGCGCAGCACCGACCCGATCGCCTCGGCCCGCTGCCGCCGCCGCTCCGGCACGAACTGCTCCGGGTCGAGGGTGGCGCTGGGGATCCGCTCCCGCAACGGGCGGAGCATGGTCGGCACCGCCCCGTCGGTGGTGGTGCGCACCAGCCGGTTGATGGTGCGGTGCAACGCCCAGCGCGCGGCCACTGCGAGCAGCAGGATCAGCACGATCCGCAGCGGCTTCAGCAGGATCCAGTAACTGCCCTCGGCGAACCAGCTCGACCCGGTCAGGTCGTAGATGTTGCGGCACAGGGGGTCGGTCCGGCAGTCGACCGACGGGGACGGGCTGGAGCTGGGACTCGGGCTGGGCTCGGACGCGGCGGCCAGCGCGCGCAGCGTCAGATCGGCGGCACTCACCCTGCTTTCGTACCGCACCGGGGGCGCGCGCCCACCGCGGACCCACCCCGGACGGTGCCGGCGGGTCGACGATCATCCCGGGCGGAACCGGTCATCCTGGCACAGCGGGGTCAGGCTTGCCGGGGGTACCCCGGATTAGTGCGTGCAATCCGGGGCGCGATCAGGGACTATTGGCGCAACGGACGTCGGTGGTCCCGGCCGGCGCTCGGGGCCTCCGCGCGCTGTCGCGGGGCGGTCCCGGCGTGAAGGCGGCGGGAGCGGCTGGACCGGGAGGGTGAGCGCGATGCCTGACATACGACCCACGGCGGGCTCCGGTGCACTCGTTCTCAACGCCACCTACGAGCCCCTGTGCGTCGTGTCGGTGCGTCGTGCCGCGATCCTCGTGCTCTCCGCCAAGGCCGTCTGCGTGGCCGACGGCGAGGGCATCCTGCACAGCGCCCGCAACGCGCTCCCGGTGCCCTCGGTGGTGCGGCTGACCCGCTACGTCCGGGTGCCCTACCGCACCCACGTGGGGCTGTCCCGCCGGGCGATCTTCGCCCGGGACGGGTGGCGGTGCGCCTACTGCCGGGGCCCGGCGGAGACCATCGACCACGTCTTCCCTCGCAGCCGGGGCGGCCGGCACGCGTGGGAGAACGTGGTCGCCGCCTGCGCCCGGTGCAACCACACCAAGGGCGACAAGACCCCGGCCGAGCTGGGCTGGCGGCTGCACCACCTGCCGGCCGCGCCGAAGGGCAACGCCTGGCGGGTGCTGGGCCACCGCGCTCCCGACCCCCGCTGGGCCGACTGGCTCGACCTGCGCGAGCCCGAGGTCGAGGCGGCCTGAGTCAGCGGGCCTGGACCAGCGACGCGTAGACCACCAGGTTGTCGGCGTACCCGGTCTCGCCGCCCACCCAGCGCCCGCCGCAGGTGATCAGCCGCAGGTTGGGGCGACTGAAGTCGCCGTAGACGTCCTCGACCGGCAGCTTCTCCTTGCCGTACCGCTCGATCGAGGTGACCTCGAAGACCGCCACCGAGCGGTCCTGCCGGGTCACCTCGATCCGGTCGCCGTCGTCGAGTTCCCTCAGCCCGTGGAAGACGGCCGGCCCGGTGGTGGTGTCGACGTGCCCGACCAGCACCGCCGGCCCGTACTGGCCGGGGGTGGGGCCCTGGTCGTACCAGCCGACCTCGCCGGCACGGCTCACGTCCGGCACCGCGATGCTGCCGTCGGGCGCGATGCCGACCCGGTGCACCGGCGCGCGCAGGTCGAGCTTGCCGATGGTGAGGTCGGTCGGCGGGCTGGCGGGCAGCACCGGGAACTTCTTCGGTGGCGGCCGCAGCCCGGCCACGATCCGGTCGGGCAGCACGCTGACGCCTGTCACCCGTTCCACCCCGAGCATGGCCACGATCAGCGCCATCAGGCTCGCCACCACCAGCACCGGGGCACCGGGGCCGCGCCCCGGGACGTACCGGCGGGTGGTGGTCCGGCCGGGGCGGACGCCGACCGGCCGGGCGTGCGGGTCGGCGGTGGCGACGCTGGCCGAGAAGGCGTGCCCGG
>NZ_CADEAU010000465.1 GCF_902825405.1 Micromonospora maritima
GGCCCGGGCGGCGGCCAGCTCGGCCACCAGCCGCTCCAGTTCGAGACGCTGCGCGGCCCGCGCCCGGTCGGCGCAGACCGCCTCCCAGGCGTTGCCCCGGGCGGTACGGGTGCGGCCGTCGCCCGCCACCGCGCGTTCCAGCGTGTGCACCACACCGACGGCGAGGGAGGCGACGGTCCGGGAGATGGTGGTCAGGCCCATGGTCTGGCTCGGCCCGTTGACACTCACTGGTTCACCCCGCACGAGTTCGTTGGTGACGGTCGGCAGCCGCCTCGTCGAGTCTGCCCTGAGACGATGCTGCCGGGCTCACGTTTCGGCGCCGTGAAGCCCAGGTCAACGGTCCGACAGAGGGAGCGACCTGGGCAGGGGCGGAGGTCCTTGAGCTTGGTCACAGTCGCCCGGGACCCGGCCCGGCTGCGGCGCGGCAGCGGCCGTGGTGAGATAGGGCATGGGCGACGATCGATACTCACGGTGGCGCTGCGTGACACCGCGTTCACCAGAAGTCGGCCATCATGCCACAGCCCGTCTGGTGAGGTGCGCCATACCCCCCGGCACGTGTCGCCAGGTGGCGCCCCCTAGCATCGGCCCATGACACCCGGAGAGGGGAGTCCGTTGGTGACTGCTGAGCATGCGCACGCGGAGGGGGACGACGCCGCAGGGGCGCCGTCCGCAGGCGTGCTCGACGAGATCCTGGCCGGCGTCCGTGAGGACGTGGCCCGGCGCCAGGAGCAGGTTCCGCTGGAGCGGATCCGCGAGCTGGCCGCGGCCGCGCCGCCGCCGCTCGACGCGTACGCGGCGCTGCGCCGGCCCGGCGTGGCCGTGATCGCCGAGGTGAAGCGCTCGTCGCCGTCCAAGGGGCGGTTGGCCGAGATCGCCGATCCGGCCGACCTGGCCGGTGACTACGCGGCCGGCGGCGCGCGCGCGATCAGCGTGCTCACCGAGGGCCGCTGGTTCGGCGGGTCGCTGGACGACCTGGCCGCGGTGCGGGCCGCGGTGAACGTGCCGGTGCTGCGCAAGGACTTCGTGGTCTCCAGCTACCAGGTGCACGAGGCCCGGGCGCACGGCGCCGACCTGGTGCTGCTGATCGTCGCCGCGCTGGAGCAGAACGCGCTGGTCGGGTTGCTGGAGCGGATCGAGTCGCTGGGCATGACCGCGCTCGTCGAGGTGCACACCGAGGAGGAGGCGGACCGGGCCCTGGAGGCCGGCGCCCAGGTGATCGGTGTCAACGCCCGCGACCTGCGTACCCTGGAGGTCGACCGCTCGGTGTTCGAACGGATCGCGCCCGGCCTGCCCAGCAACGTCGTCAAGATCGCCGAGTCCGGCGTGCGTGGTCCGCACGACCTGATCCGCTACGCCTCGGCCGGCGCCGACGCCGTCCTGGTGGGCGAGGGACTGGTCACCCAGAAGAGCCCCCGTGAGGCGGTCGCCGAGCTGGTCAACGCCGGCAACCACCCGGCCACGCCCCGCCCGGTGCGCTGACCCGCGCCGGGCCACCCGACCCGAGAGGACGCCCGCGATGAGCGCCGCACCCGCAGCCGGCCAGGTCCCCGACGCCGCCGGCCACTTCGGCCGGTTCGGCGGCCGGTTCGTTCCCGAGGCGCTGGTCGCCGCGCTGGACGAGCTGGACGCGGCGTACCGGAAGGCGATGGGCGACGAGGAGTTCCTCGCCGAGTTCGACGCGCTGCTGCGCGACTACGCCGGCACCCCCTCGAAGCTGTACGAGGCCCGGCGCCTGTCCGCCCAGCTCGGAGCCCGGATCCTGCTCAAGCGGGAGGACCTCAACCACACCGGCGCCCACAAGGTCCGCAACGTGCTCGGCCAGGCGTTGCTCACCCGGCGGATGGGCAAGCGGCGGGTGATCGCCGAGACCGGCGCCGGCCAGCACGGCGTGGCCACCGCCACCGCCGCCGCGCTGTTCGACCTCGAGTGCGTGGTCTACATGGGCGAGGTGGACACCGAGCGACAGGCGCTCAACGTCGCCCGGATGCGCATGCTCGGCGCCACCGTCGTTCCGGTGACGACCGGCTCGCGCACGCTCAAGGACGCGATGAACGAGGCGATGCGGGACTGGGTCGCCAACGTCGACACGACCCACTACCTGATCGGCACCGCCGCCGGCCCGCACCCGTTCCCGGAGATGGTCCGGGACTTCGTGCGCGGCATCGGCGTCGAGGCGCGCCAGCAGTGCCTGGACCTGACTGGCGCGCTGCCGGACGCGGTCGCCGCCTGCGTCGGCGGCGGCTCCAACGCGCTGGGCATCTTCCACGCCTTCGTGCCCGACACCGGGGTCCGGCTCTACGGCTTCGAGGCCGGCGGCGAGGGCGTCGCGACCGGCCGGCACGCGGCCAGCATCACCGGCGGCTCGTCCGGCGTGCTGCACGGCACCCGCACGTACGTCCTGCAGAACGCCGACGGCCAGACCATCGAGTCGCACTCGATCTCGGCCGGTCTGGACTACCCGGGCGTCGGGCCGGAGCACGCCTGGCTGCACGACACCGGCCGGGCCACCTACCTGCCGGTCGACGACGCCGAGGCGATGGCCGCGTTCGAGCTGCTCTGCCGCACCGAGGGCGTGATCCCGGCGATCGAGAGCGCGCACGCGCTGGCCGGCGCCAAGCGGATCGCCCCGGAACTCGCCGCCGAACTGGGCCGCGAGCCGGTGATCGTGGTCAACCTCTCCGGTCGGGGCGACAAGGACGTCCACACCGCCGGGGCGTACTTCGGCATCCTCGACAAGGAGTGACAGCGTGAGCCGCATCGGGGTCGCGTTCGACAAGGCCCGGGCCGACGGGCGGGCCGTGCTGATCGGCTGCATGCCGGCCGGCTTCCCGACCGTCGAGGGCAGCATCGCCGCCATGAAGGCCATGGTCGAGGCGGGCGTGGACGTCATCGAGGTGGAGATCCCCTACTCCGACCCGGTGATGGACGGCCCGGTCATCCAGAAGGCCAGCGACATCGCCCTGGCCGGCGGCGTACGCACCGCCGACACGCTGCGCGTGGTCGAGGCGGTCGCCACGACCGGGGCGTCGGTGGTGACGATGACCTACTGGAACCCCATCGAGCAGTACGGCCCGGACGCGTTCGCCCGCGACATGGCCGCCGCCGGCGGCACCGGCCTCATCACGCCCGACCTGATCCCCGACGAGGCCGCCGAGTGGCTGGCCGCCTCCGAGGCACACGGCCTGGACCGGACGTTCCTGGTGTCGCCGTCCTCCACCGACGCGCGGCTGCGGATGACCGTCGAGCACTGCCGTGGCTTCGTCTACGCCACCGCGATCATGGGCGTCACCGGCGCCCGGTCGCATACCTCCGAGGCCGCCCCGGTCCTGGTCTCCCGACTGCGCGAGGTCACCGACATCCCGGTCGGGGTCGGACTGGGCGTGGGCACCGGTGCGCAGGCCGCCACCGTCGCCGGCTACGCCGACGCGGTGATCGTGGGCAGCGCGCTCGTCCGGTGCGTGCTCGACGCCCCGGACCAGGCCGCGGGCCTCACCGCGTTGCGCAAGCTCAGCGCCGAACTGGCCGAGGGCGTCCGCAACCCGGTCCGCTGAACCGTCCTCGCCGGCCGTCCGGCACGTGCCGGTCGCGCGTCGGCTCGGATCGGGCGCCCATCGGCCTGATGCCGGGCGCCCATCGGCCTGATGCCGGGCGCCCATCGGCCTGATGCCGAGCGCCCGTCGGGCTGATGCCGGGCGCCCGTCGGGTCTCCGCGCTCGCGCCGGACACCGGTCCGGCTGGCGCCGAGCGCGTCGATTCCGCGGCGCCCGAGCTCGGGCCATCCCCGCCGCACGCCTGTCGAGCTGAGTCGTTCGTGATATCGCGCTGCCCCCCGGGGCGCAGCCGGCCGCCTCCATACGCACGATCGACACCACCCCGCCGGGAAGGCGCTGCGTGCCTCACCCAGATACCGCCGGCCCGACGAGGTGGCGTCAGGTCCGGTGCGGTCATGTGATGTCCGCCGTCCCGTGCAGGTGCCCGTCCGCCGAGTCGTTGCTGATATCAGCTCGACAGGCGCCGGGAAGAGATCCAGCCCGGCCGTGCGGTCGAGACGGCCCTGTCGCGCCGACGGCCCGACCCGCCACGGTGGCGGCTCGCCACGCGCCGGCCGGCACCTCGCGCCGGCCCC
>NZ_CADEAU010000466.1 GCF_902825405.1 Micromonospora maritima
CGGGTCGCCTCGCCGACCGTGCGGTCGCCCACCGGCCGGTCCCGCCGCTGCGCCACGGCGACCACCAGCACCACCAGCGCGCAGGCGAGCGCGAGCCAGGTCAGCGCGGCGGTACGCGACGGGCGCGGCGGCGCGGGGTGGTCGGTCACGGTCAGTCGCGCAGGATCTCCAGCGCCCGGGCCAGGTCGTCCGGGTAGTCGCTGACGAAGGTGACCTCGTCGCCGGTGCGCGGGTGCGCGAAGCTCAACGAGCGGGCGTGCAGCCACTGCCGGGCCAGTTTGAGCCGGGCGGACAGCGTCGGGTCGGCGCCGTAGGTCAGGTCACCGACGCAGGGGTGCCGCATGCTGGAGAAGTGCACCCGGATCTGGTGCGTACGCCCGGTCTCCAGGCGCACGTCGAGCAGGCTGGCGGAGGGGAACGCCTCCAGCGTGTCGTAGTGGGTGATGCTCGGCTTGCCGCCGGAGACGACCGCCCAGCGGTAGTCGTGGTGGGGGTGCCTGTCGATCGGCGCGTCGATGGTGCCGCGCAGCGGGTCGGGGTGGCCCTGCACCACCGCGTGGTAGCGCTTCTCCACCTCGCGGTACTTGAACGCCCGCTTCAACGCGGTGTACGCCTGCTCGCTCTTGGCCACCACCATGATCCCGGTGGTGCCGACGTCGAGCCGGTGCACCACGCCCTGCCGCTCGGCGGCGCCGCTGGTGGAGATCCGGTGGCCGATGCCGGCCAGCCCGCCGATCACGGTCGGGCCGGTCCAGCCGGGGCTCGGGTGCGCGGCCACGCCGACCGGCTTGTCGACCACCACGATGTCGTCGTCGGCGTAGACCACGGTCAGGCCGGGCACGGCCTGCGGCACCACGGTCGGCGGCGCGGCCGGCGCGGGCAGCGTGACCTCCAGCCAGGAGCCGGCGCGCACCTTGTGCGAGTTGGCCCGGGCCGCGCCGTCGACGAGCGCGTCCCCGGCGTCGACGAGCGCCGCCGCGGCGGTGCGGGAGAGCCCGAACAGCCGGGACACGGCCTGGTCCAGCCGCATGCCGTCGAGCCCGTCCGGGACGGGCAGGGAGCGGTGGTCGCCACCGGTGGCGAACGCGGCGGTCACGCGCGCTCCTTCTGGTCGGCCGGGGCGTCCTCGGTGGCGGGTTTCGTGCTGGCCCGGGAGCCGTCGCGCTGCCGGCCGGTCAGCTCCAGGAAGACCGCCAGCACCACGCCGCAGAACAGGGAGCTGTCGGCCAGGTTGAACACCGGGAAGAACTCGCCGTACGGGCCGAACACGCTGATCATGTCGACCACGTGGCCGACGAAGTGCCCCGGCGCGCGGAAGATCCGGTCGGCCAGGTTGCCCAGCGCGCCGCCCAGCACCAGACCCAGCGACACCGCCCAGGGCAGCGACCGCAGCCGCAGCGCCATCCAGGCGATCCAGCCGATCACCGCGAACGTGATCAGCGGGAAGACCCAGGTGTAGTCGGCGCCGATGCTCCACGCGGCGCCGCTGTTGCGGGTGAGGGTGAAGTAGACGGCTCCGCCGAGCACCGACACCGGCTCCTCCCGGCCGGGCAGCTCGCTGAGCGCGAGCTGCTTGGTGCCGAGGTCCGCCAGGAGCGAGACCAGGGAGACGCCGAGCAGCAGGCCGGCCGCCTTTCGGCGGGGCGTGCCGGCGCCCGTCTCGGTGGTGCCGGGCCCGGCGGGCGGTGCTGCGGTCATCTGCTCCCCATCGACGCTCGCGACGGTGGCGGTCACCGTCTGCCGTTCGGCCGCCGGGGAACGGACGTCAGCGCCGCTCCGCCAGCTGCTTGCAGCTCACGCAGAGGGTGGCCGACGGGAATGCGGCGAGCCGCTCCACCGGGATCGGGTTGCCGCACCGCTCGCACCAGCCGTAGCCACCCTCGTCGAGCCGCTCCAGCGCGCGCTCGACCTGCGTGATCCGCTCCTTGATGCTGTTGGCGAGAGAGATCTCCTGCTCGCGCTCGAACGTCTTGGTGCCGGTGTCGGCCTGGTCGTCCCCGGCCGAGTCGGTCAGCCGGTCGCGCTGCAGCTCGGTGATCTCGCTCAGCGTCTGATCGTACTCGGCGTTGAGCTCGTCCCGTCGTGCCGCCAGGGCGGCCCGGATCTTCTCGGTCTCCGCCGCGCTGCGGGTGGCCTTCGCCACCGGTTTGCGGCCGGCGGTCCTGGTCTCGGCTGGCTTCGCCATCGTCAGCTCCCTCAGCCGCGTGGCGCGGCGGTCAGCGGTACGTGGGCAGGGGTCACCGGCGCCGGCGTCCCCCACGAACAGAACGGGCGCACGGCGACCGCGCCGCGCACTCCGGAGGTTGGCAAGAATACGGAACGTACAGGCGTCCGACAACGTGCCGCACCGTCGCTCCGCTTTTCCGCCCCGCCTTGCCACTAATCGGGGCAAAAGGAACGCTAGCAGATCAGCCGGTCCGGTCCTCCCCGTACTCCCCAAACCAGCGGGCCAACCGACCCCGGCGGCTCACCGCCCGCAGCCGCCGCTCCGTGGCGTCCCGCGCGCCGGCGGCGGCGACGATGAGCAGGCTGTCCCCGACCTTGAGCCGGGTGTCCGGACCGGGCACGAAGCCGACCCCGTCGCGCAGCACCAGCGTGACCGCGGCGCCCACCGGCAGGCGCAGTTCGTCCACGTGCACCCCGGCCAGCCGGGAACCCTCCGGCACCTCCAGCTGGAGCAGGTCGGCCCGCATCCGCTCCAGCGGCGCGGTCTCCAGCAGGATCTCGCTCGCCTCCGCCGGCGCGGTCACGCCCAACCGGCGGGCCGCCGGGGCCAGCGTCCCGGCCTGGAGCAACGTGAAGATCACCACCAGCACGAACACCGCGTCGAAGAGCCGGTCCGCGCCCGGCACCCGCAGCGAGAGCGGGATGGTGGCCAGCACGATCGGCACCGCGCCGCGCAGGCCGGCCCAGGACAGGAAGAGCTGCTCGCGCAGGTTCACCCGGAAGGGCAACGCGGAGACCGCCACCGACAGCGGCCGGGCGAGCAGCAGCAGGGCCAGTCCGGTGATCACCGCCGGCAGCACCGCGGCGTCCAGGCGGCTCGGCGACACCAGCAGGCCGAGCAGCACGAACAGCCCGATCTGGGCCAGCCACGCCAGCCCGTCGGCGAAGCCGAGGATCGCCTGCCGGTGCGGCAGCCGGGAGTTGCCGAGCAGCACGCCGGCCACGTAGACGGCCAGGAATCCCGAGGCGTGCAGCACCGACCCGGCCGCGTACGCGAGCACCGTGAAGCCGACCACCGCGATCGGGTAGAGCCCGGACGAGGGCAGCGCGGCGCGCCGCAACGCGTACCGCCCGGCCAGGCCGGCGCCCACGCCGACCGCCGCACCCGTTCCCAGCTCGTAGCCGAGCACCAGCACCTCGTACCACCAGGGGTGGGCCGCCTCGCCCCCGGCCCGGGACAGCAGCAGCACCAGCAGGACCACCGGGGCGTCGTTCATCCCGGACTCGGCCTCCAGCGTGGCCACCAGGCGCGGGGGCAGGCGCAGCCGGCGCAGGGTGGCGAAGACCGCCGCCGCGTCGGTGGACGAGAGCACCGCGCCGTAGAGCAGGGCCAGCCGCCAGTCCAGGCCGAGCAGCAGGTGCACCACCACGCCGACGACCAGGATGCTGACCACCACGCCGACCGTGGACAGCGCCGAGGCCAGGCCGAGCACCGGGCGCAACGTGCTCCACCGGGCGCTCAGGCCACCCTCGGCGATGATCACGATGAGCGCGCAGAAGCCGAGCACCCGGGTCAGCTCGACGTCGTCGAACTCGATGCCCAGGCCGGCCTCGCCGATCAGCACGCCGAGCGCGAGGTAGACCAGCAGGCTGGGTACGCCGAGGCGGGTGGAGAACCGCACCGCCCCCACCGCGACCAGCAGCACGGCCGCGCCCACCAGCAGCGCGAGGTTCAGCCCCGGGGTCATCGCCGACCAGCCCGACGGTTCCTCACCCGGCGCTGCCGTCGCGCAGCCGACGCAGCACCTCGGGCAACCCGGCCACCGGGCGCTCGACCAGGAAGATCTTGTCCCGGCTGGCCGCGCCGGCGCGAAGCGACACGGTGGCGGGCCGGACGCCCAGCGCCTGCGCCAGGGCCCGCCGCACCGCCTCGGTGGCCCGGCCGTCGAC
>NZ_CADEAU010000467.1 GCF_902825405.1 Micromonospora maritima
GCCGCGCGGCGCGGCCCCCGTCCCGCAGCCCCGACCGCAGCACCACCCCCAGGGGTACGCCCGCCCGCCCGTCGCGCCGTCGCCGCCCCAGCGGCGCTCGCGTTCCGGGCTCTGGACCACCGCGATCGTGGTGGCCGTGCTGGTCATCCTCTGTTCGGGCGTGATTTCTTTCTGGTACCGGAAATACGTGGCCGGTGCCGCCGGTCCGCCCGTACCGGCGAGTGTGAGCGTGACGTCCGGCGCGGTGCGGGCGCACGGAGACGACTATCCGGTCCGCACGTCGTACCGTCGTGAGGTACGCCTCCAGCCGGCCGGCGGCGGTTCGACGACGAGCGAAGGACGAGAGACGCGATGACAGCGCAGGCCCGCCTGCTCGGTGGCAGGTACCAGGTCGGCGAGCTGCTGGGCTACGGCGGCATGGCGGAGGTGCACCGCGGTCGCGATCTCCGGCTCGGGCGGGATGTCGCGATCAAGATGCTTCGTGCCGACCTGGCCCGCGACGCCACGTTCCAGATGCGGTTCCGCCGGGAGGCGCAGAACGCCGCCTCGCTCAACCACCCGGCCATCGTCGCCGTCTACGACACCGGCGAGGAGACCGCCCCGACCGGGGAGACCCTGCCGTTCATCGTGATGGAGTTCGTCAACGGGCGGACCCTCAAGGAGGTCCTGGGCGTCGAGGGGCGGCTCCAGCCGCGCCGGGCGCTGGAGATCTGCGCCGACATGTGCGCCGCGCTGGAGTTCAGCCACCGGCACGGCATCATCCACCGGGACATCAAGCCCGGGAACGTGATGCTCACCCAGACCGGCCAGGTCAAGGTGATGGACTTCGGCATCGCCCGCGCGTTGGCCAGCGGCGCCACCACGATGACGCAGACCAGCGCGGTCATCGGCACCGCGCAATACCTCTCCCCCGAGCAGGCGCGCGGTGAGGCGGTCGACGCCCGCTCCGACGTCTACGCGGCCGGTTGCGTGCTGTTCGAGCTGCTCTGCGGGCACCCGCCGTTCGTCGGCGACAGCCCGGTCAGCGTCGCCTACCAGCACGTACGGGAGCAGCCGCCGACGCCCAGCACGATCAACCCGGACGTCAACCCCGCGGTCGACGCCATCGTGCTCAAGGCGCTGTCCAAGAACCCGCTCAACCGCTACCAGAGCGCCGGCGAGATGCGGGCCGACCTGCTGCGCGCCGCCGCCGGCCGGCCGGTGCTGGCCACCCCGGTGATGCCGGCCGAGGAGACCATGCCGATGGCGGCCGCCGCCGGCGGCTACCACCAGGCGCAGCAGACCCAGATGATGGGCCCGCAGACCCGCCAGCAGGCGCCCGCCCGCGTCGGGGACCCCCGCAAGCGCAGGTCCTCCTCCTGGGTCATCGCCACGTTCGCCGCGCTCGGCGTGCTCGCGGTGATCGCGCTGGGCACCGCGCTCTGGCTCAACCAGACCGGCGCCGAGAAGGTGTCCGTGCCGAAGCTGGTGGACAGCACGCAGGCCGAGGCGCAGGC
This sequence comes from Micromonospora maritima, assembly GCF_902825405.1. GTDB lineage: Bacteria > Actinomycetota > Actinomycetes > Mycobacteriales > Micromonosporaceae > Micromonospora > Micromonospora maritima. The sequence continues at coordinate 1,497 of NZ_CADEAU010000467.1, forward strand.
GGCGCTGACCCAGGCCGGGCTGCGGTACGTCAACGGTGACCCGGTGCAGAACACGGAGTGCAAGAAGGGCACGGTCGTCAACCAGAGCCCGGGCCCCGGCCTGCGGGTGGAGAAGAACACCGCGGTCTCGGTCCAGATCTGCACCGGCCCCGGCCAGGTCACCATCCCCAACGGGCTGGAGGGTTCGCAGGCCAGGAACGTGGAAGACCAGCTGAAGAGCCTGGGTCTGAAGGTCGAGATCGAGAACATCGACAACAGCGCCCAGAAGGGCATCGTCGTCAAGGTCGACCCCAGCCAGGGCAGCACGGTTCCCGAGAACTCGACAGTCAAGCTTCAGGTGTCCCGGGGCAACATCACCGAGGTACCCGACGTGGTGGGGCTCTCCGAGGACCAGGCCATCCGACAGTTGCAGAACGCCGGCTACAAGGTGCGCACCCTGGACGGGGAAGAGGTGACCGAGCCGGACAAGGTCGGCAAGGTCAGCAAGCAGAGTCCGAAGGGGGGCGCTGACCTCGCCCGGGAGAAGCAGGTGACGATCTACGTCGACGTCGCCGCGCCCGAGCAGAGCGAGAGCCCGTCCCCGCCGGCGAGCCCGACCCCCAGCGGTTCGCCGAGCACGCCGGGTGGCGGCGGTGGCGGCTTCCCGTTCCCGACCGTCCCGCCCACCCGAAGCAACGGCTGACGCTGCCGACGCACGCGTGGCGGTGCCCCGGACCGCCGGGCCACCGCCACGCCTCACATCCGGCCCTGGGCGTGGGGTCAGGTGGTGGCGAAGGCGGCGCGGCGGCGGGCGTCGACCTCGGCGGCCAGCTCCGGGGCGCGCTCCAGCGCCTCCGGGAAGCCGCACGTGGCCAGCCAGTTCGCCAGCATGAGGTGACCGCCCTCGGTCAGCACCGACTCGGGGTGGAACTGCACGCCCTCGATCGGCAACGTGCGGTGCCGCATCGCCATCACCACTCCGGAGCCGGTGCGACCGGTGACCTCCAGCTCGTCCGGGAGCGTCTCGGGCAGCACCGCGAGCGAGTGGTAGCGGGTTGCGGTGAACGGGTCGGGCAGGCCGGCGAGCACGCCGACGCCCTGGTGGTGCACCTCGGAGGTCTTGCCGTGCAGCAGCTCCGGGGCCCGGGTCACGGTGGCGCCGAACGCCTCGCCGATGGCCTGGTGACCGAGGCAGACGCCGAAGAGGGGAAGCGTGCCCCCGTACTCGCGGATGACGTCCAGGCAGATGCCGGCCCGGTCCGGGCTGCCCGGACCCGGCGAGAGCAGTACGCCGTCCGCTCCGACGCGGCCCACCTCGGCGACGTCGATCTCGTCGTTGCGCCGCACCTCGCAGTCCACGCCCAGCTGGCCGAGGTACTGCACGAGGTTGAAGACGAACGAGTCGTAGTTGTCGATCACGAGGACGCGCATCGGGGTCACCTGTTCGGGGTGGAGGGCGGGGCGTTGTTGGTCTCCGTGCTGTAGGGGAGTTCCTCCTCCTCGCCCGGCAGCCCGGTGGGGTCGGTGAGCCCGGGTGCGTCCCCCGGTACGCCGGAGTCCTGCGTGACCTGCACGTCGTCGAAGGGCAGCAGCGGCTCGGCCCAGGGGAAGACCACGAACCAGAGCAGGGCGACCGTGGCGGTGGCCAGCAGCACCGAGCCGATCAGCTTGCCGGGGAGACCGAAGGGCAGCTTCCGCCAGATCCACGAGTACACGGGTCAGGCCTCCAGCTCGGCGGGGCGGCCTGCCGACTTCGCCTGGGCGTGGTCCAGGCGGGCGTGGACGATGAGCCGCTGGTAGTTGTCGAACTTCGGGTTGCAGGTGGTCAGCGTGAGCAGCTTCTCGGTGGCCTTCCGGCCCGGACTGCCGGGCACCGGCGCGACCACCTCCACCTGGGAGGGCTTGACGATCCGCTGCTGGTAGACCCGGTAGACGAGCCACTCGGTCTTGGTCTCGACCACGATGACGTCGTCGGACTTCAGCTCGTCCAGCCGCCAGAACGTGGAGCGGATGCGGTGGCCGGCGACGGAGAAGTTGCCCACCTCGCCCGGCATGGCGCTGTCCGGGTAGTGGCCCGGGGCGTACCGGATGTCGTCCGGGCTGACGCCCTCCACCACCACCCAGTGCTTGTCGAGCTTGGGGATGTAGAGGCCGGCGACCGGCTTCCCCTCGGCCGGCGGCTTCGGCTTCACGCTGGGCCCGGTGGTTGGGCCGACGGTCGGGTCCGTCTCCCACTCCCGGGCCAACTGACCGCTCAGGTCGTTCTGGTGGGCGTCGACGATCACCGACTTGCCCCAGATCTCGTAGCCGGCGAAGAGCAGCACCACCAGGCCGAACGTGATCAGCACCTCGCCGGTGCCGCGGACCACGGAACGCAGCCGGGAACCGGTGGTGGGGCGGGTCAGCTCGGAGTAGACGCTGCGGTATCCCTCCCCGGTCTGTTCCGGCCGGAGCTGCACCACCCGCTCGCCGCGCCGTGGGCGCGGCGGCTCCGCCGGCGGTTCGTCGCCGCCGTCGCCGGTGTCCTGCACCGGGGGTACGGCGCCCATCAGCGCGGTGGAGTCCAACCGTGGATCGGCGGGTGGCCGGCTGACCGGGCGCAGCACCGCCGTCGCCCCCGGGTCGGCGGGCTGCTCGGG
>NZ_CADEAU010000468.1 GCF_902825405.1 Micromonospora maritima
ACCTCGCGGGGCAGCCGCAGCGGCAGCGGCTCCCGCACCGGCTTGGCCTCCTGCCCACGGTCGACCACCAGGCCGTCCAGGCAGGCCGCCAGCGGGCCGGCGGCGGCCGGGTCGGTGGCCGCCTGGCCCTGGAACACGCCGCGCACCATCCAGCGCGGCCCGTCGATGCCGACGAACCGCAGGTCGGTCAGGCCGTCCGGGGTACGCAGCCGGGCGCGCAGCTCGGTGCCGTACTCGCCCTCGACCTCCTGGGCCGCGGCGCCGTCGTTGAACAGCGACTGGCGGATCTCGTCGCGCACCTCGTCCCAGATGCCGTCGGACCGCGGCGCGGCGAAGACGCCGAGCTGCAACGCGTTCTGCCCGTGCACCAGGACCACCTGCTGGATCACACCCTGCGGGTCGGCCTGCACCCGCACCTCCACGTCCGGCACCGCCGGGATCTGGAGACTGCCGAGGTCCAGCCGGGGCGCGTCGGGCGCCTCGCTGACGTCGTACGGGCCGCGGGTCGGCCCGGCGGCCTCCTCGACGTCGAGGACCGCGTCGTCACGCGTCTCGTCGGCCCGCTTCCGGGAGAAGATCACTGCGCCCACCCTCCGCTGTTCGCACTCACCCTGCCACCTCTTCGTCCTGCCCACCGGCCGGAGCCGGAACCAACCCGGCGTGCCCGCCGGTGGACCCGTGCCCGCCGGTCCCGCGCCGGGACCCGGGCAGTTCGTCCACCGGCCGGAACTCGGCCCGGGCGACCCGCTGGACCACCAGCTGCGCGATCCGGTCGCCGCGGCTGATCGTGGCCGGCGTGTCCCGATCATGGTTGATCAGGTTGACCAGGATCTCACCCCGGTAGCCGGCGTCGACCGTACCGGGCGCGTTGAGCACCGTCACGCCGAGCCTGGCGGCCAGCCCCGATCGCGGGTGGACCAGTCCGACGTACCCCTCGGGCAGGGCCACCGCGACGCCGGTGGGCACCAGGGCCCGGCCGCCGGGCGGCAGCTCCACGTCCACGGCGGCCACCAGGTCCGCGCCGGCGTCGCCCGGATGGGCGTACACCGGCAGCGGCAGTTCCGGGTCGAGCCGCCGTACGGGCACGGCTACCTCGTCTGTCACGGTCGTCCTCTTCCGTCCGGTCCTCGCGGGGTGACCCTGCCATCCTGCCGGTTGGCCGGCCCGCCGCGCGCCGTACCCTCGTCAGTGTGCGTCAGTCGTCGTCCCCCGCCGTCCCGACGGCCGTCCCCGCGCCCTACGCGGAGCGCCTCGGGCTGCCCTGGTGGGCCTGGCCGCTGGGCCTGGCCCTGGCCGGGCTGCTCGCCGCCGAGCTGTGGCTGGGCGCGACCGGGGTCCGCGCCTGGCTGCCGTTCGTGCTGCTGATCCCCGGCACGGTGGCCGCGCTGTGGTGGCTGGGCCGGATCCGGGTCGAGGTGCGCGACGGCGAGCTGCGGGTCGACGACGCCCACCTCCCGGTGCGGTACGTCGCGGACGTGGTGCCGCTGGACGCGGCCGGCCGGCGCGAGGTGCTCGGCGTCGGCGCCGACCCGCTCGCCTTCGTGGTCCAGCGTCCCTGGGTCGGCGGCGCGGTCCAGGTGGTGCTGGACGACCCGGCGGACCCCACCCCGTTCTGGGTGGTCAGCACCCGGCGCCCGGTGGAGCTGGCGGCGGCCCTGCTGGCCGCCCGCGACGCGGCCTGAACCGCGTCCCGCCCGGCCGTCAGCCCTTCTTGTGGGGCAGGCCGCGGGCGGTGTGCCGGAGGTCCTTGCGGAGCTGCTCGCCGAGCGTGCGGGTGGCCCGCCGGTTGAGGTAGCCGGCCACCGCGGCACCGGTCAGGAACGGCCCGAGCGTGGTGAGGTTGCGACCGAACCGGCGCAGCAGGCTGTCCCGCAGCTCGCGGCGGGCGGCGGTGCCCAGCACCGCGCTGACCCCGACGCCCGGCATCATCGGGTTGATCCCCCGCTGACCGGCCCAGGACTGCACCAGCGCCACGGCGCGGGCGGTGCCGCCGGTCGGCAACGGCATCCGGTGGATCTCGTGCAGCTCGCCGATCAGCTTCAGCTCGATGGCCACCACCGCAACCGTCTCGGCGGCCAGCAGCACGGGGGCGGAGAGCAGCGTGGGTGTGACCGCCCACTCGACCGCGGCGACCCCGCCGCCGGCCGCGCCGACCCCGGCGGTGGCCCGGGACGCGTTGCGGATCAGCCGGTCGGCAAGCGCGTCGTCGTCCAGCCCGGGGAAGTGCCGTCGCAGCGTCGCCAGGTCACGGATCGGCACGTGCGGGGCGACCTCGGCGACGGTGTCCGTCATCCAGCGCAGCGCCGCCTTCGGCTTGAACAGGTCGGTGATGCCGCGGGCGCGGGCCTGGCCGACCATCCGGACCAGCAGTTGCCGACGGCGGGCCGGCGCGATGTCGTCGGCGGTCAGGGCGGCGACGGTCGCGCCCAGCTCGTCGCCGTCGGCACCGGACGGCGTCCGGTGCGGCTCCACCGGAGCGGTGACCGCCTCCGGGGTGGTCGGCGCCGGTCCCGGCTCCGGGGCCGGCGTCCGGTCGGTCCCGTCGGCACGCTCGCTGCGCTCGCTCACCCGTCCGCCCTCCTGCTCCGCGCGGCGTGGCAGCCGCCGCTACGAGTCAAGCAGCTTCCGGCCACCGGCGCACGGCGGCTCGAACAGCGGCGGCCCCGCACCGGGGCCGCCGCCGGTTTCCCCGGACGGGATCAGACGCACTCGCGGCAGATCAGGTCGCCGTTGCGCTCGACCGCCAGCTGGCTGCGGTGGTGGACCAGGAAGCAGCGCGCGCACCGGAACTCGTCCTGCTGCATCGGGAGGACCTTGACCGTGAGCTCCTCGTCGGCCAGGTCGGCGCCGGGCAGCTCGAAGCTCTCGGCCACCTCGGCCTCGTCGACGTCCACGGCGCCCGACTGTGAGTCGACCCGCCGGGCCTTGAGCTCCTCGAGGCTGTCCTCGCCGAGGTCGACCTCGTCGCGACGCGGGGCGTCGTAGTCGGTGGCCATCGGTTTCACTCTCCAATATCGATATGGTCGCTGCCGGTTGTAACGCCGGACGACGCCGTTTCGGTTCCCCTGGCCGGCCACCATCTGTGTCGGGCACCCGACCCGACGACCGTTGGGTCGGGCTCGCCGGAGCGGAACCCCCCGGCGAGCGCGGAACCTTACCCCCCCTTTGGGCGAGGCATGTATACCGCCCTCGCGGGAGAGATGTACGCCCCGGCGCCCGAAGTTGTTCCCAATGTGACTCAGGCGACACGAAGATAGGGGTAGTCCTACCCGTTCCCCCGGTGGCGCGCCGGCATGTCGGACTGTTTCCACGCGGGAGCCGGACAAGGGTTAACCTCAGCGGCGTACTGGACGGCCACACACGCGGCCCGACCGCGGCGGCCGCCGCCACCCAATCACTGTCCGGGGGAGCGCCCAGGATGAGTTTTGCGCGAGTGCGGGCACTCGTTGTCGTCGGACTGCTGGCAGTCATCGCCCTGGTCATCGTGGTTGTCGCGGTGGTGCGCGACACCCAGAGCAAGGCGGGCACGGCCGCCGGGTGCCCGGACGGCTGGCAGTTGGTCGACCTGCGGTTGCGGGAGCAGAAGGACGTGAAGCTCAACGTCTACAACGCCACCGACGAGGCCGGCCGGGCCGGCCTGGTCGCGGACGACTTCCGCAACCGCAAGTTCCAGGTCAAGAAGGTCGGCAACGAGAAGAAGGCGTTCGACGGCGTGGCCATGCTGCGCTACGGCCCCAAGGGCGTGGGCTCGGCGCACCTGCTGCGGGCGTACTTCCTCAACGAGGCCGAGCGGAAGTTCGACCCGAACCGCAAGGACGACAGCGTCGACGTGGTCCTGGGCAACGGGTTCCAGCAGCTGGCCACCACGACCGAGGTGAACCAGTCGCTCGGCGACCTGGGCGCGCCCGAGGCGCCCCCGGAGACGTGCCCGATGCCCGTCGAGAAGTGACCGGCGGGCCGGTCACCCGGCCCGACCCGACGACGACGCAGGGCGGCCTCCGCGGTTCGGGAGGCCGCCCTGACGCGTACGCCGGGGTGGGCGCCGGTCACGGCCCGCCGGAGGCGTCCAGGTCGGCGAGCCGGGCGTGCAGCGGCCCGTGCA
>NZ_CADEAU010000469.1 GCF_902825405.1 Micromonospora maritima
CACCGGGCGTCCAGCACGAAGGTGTACGCCGGGCCGGTGCGGCCCCGCAGCCAGTTGACGATGTCGCCGAGCAGCACCCCGGTGTCCCCGGCCAGCATGCCCACCACCAGGGCCGTGCCGGCCGCCACCGCGCAGACGGTGACGACGGCGACGTGGAAGGCGCGGGAGCGCACGGCCGCGCGCCCGCCCGGAGGCTGCCGGGTGGGTCCGGCGTCACGGTGCCGGCGGGCCAGCCAGACCAGCAGCGCCGCGCCGAACAAGGTGGTGACCACGCCGGTCGGCACGTCCACGCCGGCCTGCCCGCCGAGCACGGCCCGCAGCAGCACGTCGGAGCCGAGCACCACGACCACGCCGACCAGGCCGGACAGCGGCAGCAGCACCCGGTGCCGGTGCACCTCGGGCACCCACCGGCCGAGCAGCCGGACGATCACCGGCGCACCGAGCCCGACGAAGCCGATCGGCCCGGCCAGCGTGACCGCGGCGGCGGAGAGCAGCACGGCGAGCAGCACCACGGTGAGCCGGGTCCGGCGCACGTCCAGCCCGAGCACGGTGGCGGTGTCGTCGCCGAGGGCCAGCAGGTCCAGCCGGCGGCCGAGCGCCACGAGCACCAGCGCGGCGCCGCCGACGACCGGGGCGAGCTGGGTGAACGCGACCAGGTCGCCCTGCACGAGGGAGCCGTTGCCCCAGGCGAACAGGCCGATGGTGGCCTGCTCGAAGAGCAGCAGGAGCAGCATGGTGAGCGACGCGAGGGCCATCGCGGTGGCCGAGCCGGCGAGGATCAGCCGGGTCGTCGCGGCCTGGCCGCCGGCGGACAGCAGCATCACCAGGCCGGCGGCGGCGAGACCGCCGCAGAACGCGAGCCCGCCGGCGGGCAGCGCGGGCAGGGCGATGCCGAACGCGGCGGTGGCGACGATCGCCAGGTGCGCGCCGGCGTTGACGGCGAGCGTGTCCGGCGAGGCGAGCGGGTTGCGGGTGGTCGACTGCAACGCGGCGCCGGCGAAGCCGAGCGCCACGCCGACGGCCAGGCCGGTGAGCAGGCGGGGCAGCCGGGAGGCGACGAGCACCCGGGCGGTCTCGTCGTCGCCGCCGGTGAGCAGCCGGAGCAGGTCGGCCGCGCCCACCGACGAGGTGCCCTGGGTGAGGTGCACCGCGGTGACGGCCACGAGCAGCGCGGCGGCGAGGCCGAACGCGCCGGCGACCCGGCGGCGGGCGGGCGGTGGCCCGAGCGGGGCCGGCCGGGTGGCCGGCCCCGGCGGGGCGATCGTCTGGCTCAAGCCGTGTAGACCGCGACGAGCTGGTCGACGTACTGCTTGGCGGAGAGCGGTCCGCCGAAGGTCCAGATGCCGTCGGGCATCTTGTGCAGCTTGTTCTGCTGCACGAACGGCAGCGAGCGCCAGATCGCGTTGCCGGCCAGCCCGTCGGCGAAGACGTCCTGCCCGTCCGAGGCGTTGTAGAAGAAGTGCAGGTCCTGGCCCTTGAGGACGGTCAGGCCCTCGACGTCGGTCTGGCCCAGGCCCCACATCGGGTCGGTCTTGCCGGTCCAGGCGTTCTTCAGCCCGAGCTGGATGCCGAGCTGGGAGACGAGCGCGCCCTGGCCGAACATCCGGATGGAGACGGTGCTGCCCTCCTTCCAGCCGTCGGCGAAGGCGAACTGTCGGCCGGCCGCGCCGGCGTCGGCGATCTTCGCGCGGCCTTCGGCCAGGGCGGCGTCGAAGTCGGCGAGCAGCTTCTGCGCCTGGGCGGTACGGCCGGTGGCGGTGGCGATCATGGTGAGGTCGGCGCGCATCCGGCCGATGTTGTCGGTCGCGTCGCTGCCCTTGGTGACCAGCACCGGCACGTACTTCTCCAGCTGGGCGACGACGGCGGAGCCACGCTCGGCCTCCATCACCACCAGGTCGGGCTGGAGCGCGACGACGGCGTCGACGCTCGGCTCGCCCCGGGTGCCGACGTCCTTGACGCTCGCGTCCAGCGGCGCGGCGGTGACCCAGGTGGCGTACCCCTTGGGGTCGGCCACGCCGACCGGCATCACGCCGAGGCCGACGAGCATCTCGACCTCACCCCACTCCAGGCCGACGACCTTGGTGGCCGGGTTCTTCAGGGTGATCGTCTTGCCGCGGCTGTCGGTGACGGTGACCGGGCCGGAGGCGGCGGCGTCGGAGGCGGACGGGGCCGCGGCGGGCGTCTCGGTGGTGCCGCAGCCGGCGATCAGCAGCGCGGTCGCGGCGGCGGCGAGCAGGGTCAGGCGGGTACGCAACATCGGTTTCTCTTCTGTGGCAGGAACGATTTCAGGCGGTGGCGCGGCTGGTGTGCCGGCCGACGGGACGGGTGGAGAGCAGCCCGGTGGCCGGGTCGACGGTCACCTCGACGCGGATGCCGTACGCCTCGGTGAGCGCCGCCTCGGTGAGCACCTCGCGCGGGGCGCCGGCGCCGCGTACCCGGCCGGAGTGCAGGAGCACGACGTGGTCGGCGACGGCGGCGGCCTGATTGAGGTCGTGCAGCACCACGCCGACGGCGACGCCGGCGGTGTCGGCGAGGTCGCGCATTAGATCGAGGATCTCCACCTGGTAGCGCAGGTCGAGGAACGTGGTGGGTTCGTCCAGCAGCAGGACCGCGGTGTCCTGGGCCAGGCAGGTGGCCAGCCAGACGCGTTGCAGCTCGCCGCCGGACAGCTCGTCGACCGGCCGGTCGGCCATCGCCTCGACGCCTGTCACCCGCATGGCCCGCTCGACCGCCGCCGGCCCGTCCGGGTCGCCGGCCCGCCACCGCTGGCGGTACGGGTGCCGGCCGTAGCCGACCACGTCCCGGACGGTGACTCCGCTCGGGGTGGGGCGGCTCTGCGCCAGCAGGGTGACCCGGCGGGCGAAGTCCCGGGGGGACAGCGACCGGGCCGGGGTGCCGTCGGCGAGCACGACCTCGCCGTGCTCCAGCGGGTGCAGGCGGGCCAGCCCGCGCAGCAGCGTGGACTTGCCGCTGCCGTTCGGGCCGACCAGCGCGGTCACGGCGGCCGGCCGCAGCGTGATGGCGGCGTCGTGCACCACCGTGGCGCCGTGGTAGCCCAGCCGCAACCGGCTGCCCGACAGGCCGTCGGCCCGGACCGTTCTGCTCGTCACGAAGGTTAGGCTAACCTAACTGCCGATCATGTTGTCAAGCCGGTCACCGGTTCCCACCTCGGCGAACACGGCGCGCATTGACATCCGCCGCGCCGCGTGACCAGACTGTCGCCACAACTCAACCCATGCGTGTGCGTGCGGGGGAAGTCCGGTCGAAGTCCGGCGCTGGCCCGCAACGGTAGGCCGTCCGAGGTGGCAGACACTCCGGGGCGGCGAGCCCGAATACCCGACGTACGCGTGGCTTTTCGTTCCCCACCCGTCGTGGCCCACGGGTCGGAGGCCGTCCGGCCCTGCCGTGGGCCGACCGGGTTCTGACGACCGCCGGGCCGGAGAGGCGCTTCCGATGGTCGTCCGCCTGAGCCGGCACCACCTGCTCGCCCTGTTCTGCGGCGCGCTCGCCGCCCTCACCCTCGTCACCCCGGCGTCCGCCGCCCCGGTCACCCGGGCGGAGGCCGCCGCCGGCTGGCTCGCCCGGCAGCTCGTCGACGGCGAACGCTTCGAGGTGGTCTTCGACGGCGTCGCCTACCCCGACCAGGGGCTGACGCTCGACGCCGTGTTCGCCTTCGCCGCCGCCCGCGCCGCCGACGACTCCGGCGCCCGGGCGCTGGCCTGGGTCAGCAGGCCGGACGTGCGCGACGGCTACGTCGGCGACGGCGCCGTCGAGGCGTACGCGGGCGCGACCGCCAAGCTCGCCCTCGCCGTCCAGGTACGTGGCGGCGACCCGACCCAGGTCGGCGGCGTCGACCTGATCGCCCGGCTGCGCTCGCTCCAGACGCCGGCCGGCCGGTTCCGCGACCGGTCCGCGTACGGCGACTACAGCAACGCGTTCAGCCAGTCCCTCGCGCTGCTGGCGCTGGACCGCACCCCGGCCGGCGCGCCCCCGACGGCCGCCGCCTGGCTGGCCGGGACCCGGTGCCCGGACGGCGGTTACCCCCTGCTGGCGGAGCAGCCGGTGTGCATGTCCGACGTGGACGCCACCGCGCTGGCGGC
>NZ_CADEAU010000470.1 GCF_902825405.1 Micromonospora maritima
GAGGACCTGCGGGCGGCGTTCGCGCGCCGCGGCGTCGTCGCCCCGTGGCGGCACCAGGCCGAGGCCGCCGAGCTGGCGTACGCGGGGCAACACGTCGTGGTGGCCACCGGCACGGCGTCCGGCAAGTCCCTGGCCTACCAGCTGCCGGCGCTCAGCACGCTGCTCACCGACCCGCGCGCCACCGTGCTCTACCTGGCCCCCACCAAGGCGCTCGCCGCCGACCAGCTGCGCGCCGTCGCCGGCCTGGAGCTGGAGGGGGTACGCCCCGCCACCTACGACGGGGACACGCCGCGCGCCGAACGGGAGTGGATCCGCCGGCACGCCCGCTTCGTGCTGACCAACCCCGACATGCTGCACCACGGCATCCTGCCCGGGCACGCGCACTGGTCCGGCTTCCTGCGCCGGCTCGCGTACGTGGTGGTCGACGAGTGCCACACCTACCGGGGCGTCTTCGGCTCGCACGTCGCGCACGTGCTGCGGCGGCTGCGCCGGCAGTGCGCCCGCTTCGGGCGTACGCCGGTGTTCCTGCTGGCCTCGGCCACGTCGGGTGACCCGGCGACGACGGCCGGGCGGCTCACCGGACTGCCCGTCACCGCCGTCACCGAGGACACCTCGCCGCGCGGCGGGGTGACGTTCGCGCTCTGGGAACCGCCGCTGCTGCCGCCCACCGACTCGTCCGTCGACACCGACCTCGTCCAGGTCCGGCGCTCCGCGCTGCGCGAGACCGCCGACCTGCTCGCCGACAGTGTGGTCGAGGGGGTACGCACGCTCGCGTTCGTGCGGTCCCGCCGGGGCGCCGAGGTGGTCGCCGCGAACGCCCGCAGGTCGCTCGACGAGGCGGTGCCCGGCCTCGGCGACCGGGTGGCCGCCTACCGGGCCGGCTACCTGCGCGAGGAACGCCGCGAGCTGGAACGGGCACTGCTGCACGGCGACCTGCTCGGCCTCGCCTCCACCAACGCGCTCGAACTCGGCGTCGACCTGGTCGGGCTGGACGCGGTGCTGATCTGCGGCTGGCCGGGCACCCGGGCGTCGCTGTGGCAGCAGGCCGGGCGGGCCGGGCGCTCCGGCGACGAGGCCCTCGCGGTGCTGGTGGCCCGGGACGACCCGCTCGACACCTACCTGGTGCACCACCCGGAGGCGCTGTTCGGGCGACCCGTCGAGGCCACCGTGCTCGACCCGGCCAACCCGTACGTGCTCGCGCCGCAACTCGCCTGCGCCGCCCACGAGGCCCCGCTCACCCCGGCCGACCTGGACCTGTTCGGCGAGGGCGCGAAGGAGGCGGTGGACTCGCTGGTCGAGGCGGGCGCGCTGCGGCAGCGGCCCACCGGCTGGTACTGGCGGCACCGGGAACGCCCCGAGGTCGACCTGCGCGGCGAGGGCGGCGCCCCGGTCTGCGTGGTGGAGGAGTCCACCGGCCGGCTGCTCGGCACCGTCGACGGCGGGTCGGCGCACTTCCTGCTGCACACCGGCGCGGTCTACCTCCACCAGGGCGTCTCGTACGTGGTCGACTCGCTCGACCTGGCCGACGGGTGCGCGCTCGTGCACGCCGAGGAGCCGGACTGGTCCACCCACGCCCGCGACGTGACCTCGCTGTCCGTGGTCTCGGTCCGCTCGTACGTCGACGCCGGCCCGGTCGGGCTGTTCCTCGGCGAGGTGGACGTGACCAGCCAGGTGGTGTCCTACCAGCGGCGGCGCATCGCCACCGGCGAGGTGATCGACACCCGCCCGCTCGACCTGCCCGCGCGCGAGCTGCGCACCGTCGCGGTCTGGTTCACGCTCTCCCCCGGCTCGCTGGCCGCCGCCGGCGTGGAGGCGGCGGACGTGCCGGGCGCGCTGCACGCCGCCGAGCACGCCGCGATCGGCCTGCTGCCGCTGATGGCAACCTGCGACAGGTGGGACATCGGCGGGCTCTCCACCGCCCTGCACCCGGACACCGAGGCGCCGACCGTCTTCGTCTACGACGGCCACCCGGGCGGGGCGGGCTTCGCCGAGCGGGCGTACGGGACGGCCGCCGCGTGGCTGCGCGCCACCCGGGACGCGATCGTCGAGTGCGGGTGCGAGACGGGTTGCCCGTCCTGCGTCCAGTCCCCGAAGTGCGGCAACGGCAACAACCCGCTGGCCAAGCCGGAGGCGATCACGGTGCTCGACGTGGTGCTCGCCAACCTGGCCACGCGGCCCGACGGTCCGGGGCCGGGGCGGGTCGGATCACTGCCCCGCCAGGGTGAGCGGACGGTTCACCCGTCCCCCTCCGGGCCCGGCGCGCCGGACTGACCGGCCGCCTGACTCACCGGCCGCCACCTCGGGGAGGTGGTGGCATCGGCAGGCCGCCGACCCCGCCAGTTCCCCGAGCTGGTGTCGATCATGGGAGGCCGGGGCGCGTCCGTGTCTGGTGGGTGGGACGCGTGCATGAGCAGGGCGGTGTCGGGGCATTGATGCATGGGAGCGCTTCCATGCATCATTTCGGTAGCGCCGAGAACCCAGACCCGTCCCGCCGGAGGTGCCGCCGTGGCCGACACGATCGCCGAGACCGTCGAGCTGCTCTACACCATCGACCAGGAGAACCTCACTCCGGACCAGCAGATCGCGCTGGGCACGGCACTGGCGAACCTGGCCCAGGCGGAGCGGCTGGAACAAATCAACGAACGCCTGCGCGGCATCCACCAGGTGCTGAACAGCTGGGCCATGAAGGCCACGGTCGACGGCGGGCGCTGATCCGCGCGCGCCCGCTCTCTGACGTGGCGGCATCCGGCGGGCTCGACCGCGCCACCCCGACGTAACGGCGCGCCCCGGGGCCACAGGTGCGGAAGTGGCGCGGCCCGGGGCGACAGGTGCCGAACCGGCGCGGACGGACGCGTCGACGTGCAGGCGCGCCGTGGTCGCCGTGCTGTGCGAGACTCCGGCGACCCCTCGAAGGAGATCAGATGTCGCTCGACAACCTGCAGGCCCAGCACCGGTTCATCGTCCGTCAGCGGATCCGGATGATGGTCAACCAGTACGAGGTGCACGCCGTGGCACCGGACGGCTCCGAGGGCGGGCTGCTCGCGTTCGCGCAGCAGAAGCGGCTCGCCTTCAAGGAGCAGGTGACCATCTACACCGACGACACCAAGCAGTACCCCCTTCTCGGCTTCAAGGCCCGCCAGCGGCTCGACCTCGGCGCCACCTACGACGTGACCGACCACGCCGGCACCCCGATCGGCCTGTTCCGCAAGGACTTCGCCCAGTCGCTGCTGCGGTCCACCTGGCACGTCGAGCAGCCCGGCCTGCCCGCCGCGACCGGTCAGGAGCGCAGCCTGCCGGTGGCGCTGCTGCGCCGCTTCGTCGACTCGCTCTCCTGGCTGCCCTACCACTTCGACTTCGTGGCCGGCGGTCAGCCGGTGTTCACCGTCGACAAGAAGTGGGGCCTGCGCGACCGGTACGTCGTCGACATCCAGCACCCGCAGATCGACCGTCGACTGGTCATCGCCATGGCGATCGGCCTGGACGCGCTCCAGTCCCGCTGACCCTCCGCCCGGCCCTGAACGGGCTGGTCCGCACCCGCCGCCCGGCCCTGACCGGGCCGGCCCTCACCCGCCGCCGGCCCCGATCGGGCCAGCCCTCGACGTGGCGGTGGCGACGCGGGCCAGGCCTGGCAGAGGCGCCACCCGCACCTGTGCCGTGACGACGAGGTCGAGCCCGTCGACCCGGCACCCGGTCAGCCGGCCACCGTTGGCCGAGACCAGCGCGGCAGCCTGCGCACAGGCGACATCGACGCCGTCGAGCACCCGGACAGCGCCCGCGAGTGCGCCGAAGTCGGCCGCGACGCGGGCCTGGTGACGCGCGCACCGGGCGGCACCGAGCCCGGCCCCGAACAGCCCGACGAGCACGAACACCAGACCGACCGCGAGCAGGCACACCGTCGCGCCGCCCCGCTCGGCCGACGGCCGCCGGGTCACGGACGACGACCTCCCCGGTCTCACGGCACGGGCCCGGGGAGCCCGGGTTCCACGGCGGCCACCGCGACGCCGGACACGGTCAGCCCGGGCAGCCGCGCGCCGAACGTCCGGACCGGCACCCGGACGGACGCGGTCACCCGGTCGCCGGCCACGCTCA
>NZ_CADEAU010000471.1 GCF_902825405.1 Micromonospora maritima
GGCGCTCCCGCCGGCCGCCCCCACGACGCCGCCCGCAGACACGACGGCCGCCGCGGTTCCGGCCGCCGACAGCCCCACTACCGGTGGCGGCGGGGCCGTGCCCGGCGGCACGGTGCTGGTGACCGGTGGCACCGGGTCCCTGGGTGCCCTGGTGGCCGAGCATCTGGTGACCGGGCACGGGGTGCGGTCGCTGGTGCTGGTGTCGCGGCAGGGCCCGGCCGCGCCGGGCGCGGAGGTCCTGGTCGAACGGCTGAACGGGTGGGGTGCGTCGGTGTCGGTGGTGGCGTGCGACGTCACCGACCGGGACCAGGTGCACCGGCTGGTCGCCGAGGTTCCGGGTCGGCTCGCCGGGGTGGTGCACACCGCCGGGGTCCTCGACGACGGCGTGGTCTCGGCGGTCAGCCCGGACCGGCTGGCGAACGTGCTCGCCCCGAAGGCCACCGCCGCCTGGTGGTTGCACGAGGCCACCCGCGACCTCGACCTGGACCTGTTCGTGCTCTTCTCCTCCGTCGCCGGCGTGCTCGGCTCGCCCGGCCAGGCCGCGTACGCCGCCGCGAACGGTGTGCTCGACGCGCTGGCGGCGTACCGCCGACAGGACGGCCTGCCGGCGGTCAGCCTCGCGTGGGGGATGTGGGACACCGGCGGCATGGCCGCGTCCCAGTCCGACGTCGACCGGGCCCGTTCCACCCGGGCCGGCCTTGCCGCGATGAGCCCCGAGGTCGGGCTGGAACTGTTCGACGCCGCGCTGACCGCCGGGCGGGCCGCGCTCGTGCCGGCCGTCGTCGACGTACCGGCGATGCGGTCGCAGATCGTCGGCGGCCGGGTGCCGTCCCTGCTGCGGGCGCTGCTCGGCCCGGTCACCACCCGCCGCCAGGCCGGCCGGGGCAACTGGGCCGACCGGCTGGCCGGCCTGGACCCGCAGGAGGCTCGCGACCAGGTCGACGCGCTGGTCCGGGGCCTCGTCGCGCAGGTGCTCGGGCACGGTGGCGCGGACGCGGTGCCGGCCGACCGGGCGTTCCGGGAACTCGGCTTCGACTCGCTGACGGCGGTGGACCTGCGTAACCGGGTCAACGCCGCCACCGGGCTGCGACTGCCGTCCACGCTCGTCTTCGACTACCCGACGCCGCAGATCCTCGCCGGTCAGGTGTACGCCGAACTGGCCGGCGCCCGCGCCGACACCTCCGCCGCGCCCGAGGCCGCCGCCACGACCGGCCCGGACGAGCCGATCGCGATCGTCGGGATGGCCTGCCGCTACCCGGGCGGGGTGGACAACCCGGACCAGTTGTGGGAGCTGCTGGCCGCCGGCGGCGACGGGATCTCCGAGTTCCCGGCCGACCGGGGTTGGGACCTGGAGTCGCTGTTCGACCCGGACCCGGACCACAGCGGCACCTCGTACACCCGCCACGGCGGCTTCCTCTACGGCGCGCCGGAGTTCGACCCCGGCTTCTTCGGCATCAGTCCCCGCGAGGCCCTGGCCATGGACCCGCAGCAGCGGCTGCTGCTGGAGACCTCGTGGGAGGCGTTCGAGTCCGCCGGCCTCGACCCGGCCAATCTGCGCGGCTCGCGTACCGGCGTGTTCGCCGGGGTGATGTACCACGACTACGCCTCCCGCCTGATGGAGCTGCCCGCCGAGGTCGAGGGCTACATCGGCACCGGCACGTCGGCAAGCGTGCTGTCCGGCCGGGTGGCCTACTCGTTCGGGCTGGAGGGCCCGGCAGTCACCGTGGACACCGCCTGCTCGTCGTCGCTCGTCGCGTTGCACCTGGCCGCGCAGGCGCTGCGGTCCGGCGAGTGCGACCTGGCGCTCGCCGGCGGCGTGACAGTGATGGCCACGCCCGGCACGTTCATCGAGTTCTCCCGCCAGCGCGGCCTGTCCCCGGACGGACGCTGCAAGTCGTTCGCCGCGTCCGCCGACGGCACCGGCTGGGGCGAGGGCACCGGCGTGCTGCTGGTGCAACGGCTCTCCGACGCCCAGCGGGAGGGCCGGCGCGTCCTCGCCGTGGTACGCGGCACCGCCGTCAACTCCGACGGCGCGTCCAACGGGCTGACCGCGCCGAACGGCCCGTCCCAGCAGCGGGTGATCCGGCAGGCCCTGGCCAACGCGCGGCTGACCGCCGCCGACGTGGACGCGGTGGAGGCGCACGGCACCGGCACCACGCTCGGTGACCCGATCGAGGCCCAGGCGCTGCTCGCGACCTACGGCCAGGACCGGCCCGCCGATCGGCCGCTGCTGCTCGGCTCGATCAAGTCGAACATCGGGCACACGCAGGCCGCCGCCGGTGTGGCCGGGGTGATCAAGATGGTGCTGGCGATGCGGCACGGCATCGTCCCCGCCACGCTGCACGTCGACGAGCCGTCCCCGCACGTCGACTGGACCGCCGGCGCGATCACCCTCGCCACCGCACCGGCGCCCTGGCCCGACCGGGACCGGCCCCGCCGGGCCGCCGTCTCCTCGTTCGGCATTTCCGGCACCAACGCGCACGTCGTCCTCGAACACGCCCCCGAACCCGCCGCCCCGGCCGAGTTCCGGCCCGGCGCCGCCACCGACGCCGGCGTCGTCCCGCTCGCGCTCTCCGCCGCCGACCGGGCCGCGCTCCCCGAGCAGGCCGCCCGGCTGCGCGCCCACCTCGCCGCCTACCCCGAGTTCGGCCCGGCCGAGGTGGCGTACGCGCTGACCGCCACCCGGGCGACGTTCCCGCACCGGGCCGTCGTCCTCGGCCAGGACCCCGACGAGCTGGTCCGCGGCCTCACCGCCCTGGTCGACGGCGAGACCGTGCCGACCGTGGTCACCGGCACCGCGCTGCGCAACCCGGCACCCGTCTTCGTCTTCTCCGGCCACGGCGGCCACTGGCCCGGCATGGCCGTCGACCTGCTGGACACCTCACCCGTCTTCGCCGCCTCCGTCGCCGAGTGCGAGGGGGCCCTCGCGCCCTGGGTCGACTGGTCGCTCACCGACGTGCTGCGCGGCGTCGACGGCGCGCCGCCCCTGGTCGCCTCCGGCGTGGTGCAGCCCGCGCTCTGGGCCGTGATGGTCTCCCTGGCCCGGCTGTGGCGGTCCCTCGGCGTACGCCCGGCCGCCGTGGTCGGGCACTCCCAGGGCGAGATCGCCGCCGCCTGCGTGGCCGGTGCGCTCTCCCTCGAGGACGCCGCCCGCATCGTCGCGCTGCGCAGCCAGGTGCTCGCCGACATCGCCGGCCGGGGCGGCATGGCCTCCGTCGGCCTGCCCGCCGAACGGGTCCAGCGGATGCTGCGCCGCTGGGACGGGCGGCTCTGCGTGGCCGTGGTCAACGGGCCCGGATCGGTGGTGGTCGCCGGCGACCCGGACGCGCTCGCCGAGCTGGTCACCGCCTGCGCCGCCGACGACGTGCGGATCCGCCCGCTCGACGTCGACTACGCCTCCCACTCGCCGCACGTCGAGGCCGTCGCCGACCGGCTCCTGGCCAGCCTGGCCGACATCACCGCCCGCCCGGCCGAGGTGCCGTTCTACTCGGCGCTCACCGGCCTGCCCACCGACACCACCACGCTCGACGCCGACTACTGGTACCGCAACCTGCGCCAGACGGTGAACTTCGAACAGGCCGTGCGGACGCTGCTCGCCGACGGGCACCAGGTGTTCCTGGAGGTCGGCCCGCACCCGGTGCTCAGCTTCGGCATGCAGGAGACGATCGACGACGCCGAGCACGAGGCCGCCGTGGTCAACACGCTGCGCCGCGACGCCGGTGGCTGGCCGCGTCTCCTCACCGCGCTGGCCGAGCTGCACACCCGTGGCGTCGGCGTGGACTGGACCGCGGTCTGCGGCGTCACCACCGCAGCGGCGGTGCCGCTGCCCACGTACGCCTTCCACCGCCAGCGCTACTGGCCCGACTCGCCGGTGCGCACCGGGCCGGTCGCGGCCGTCGAGGACCAGGCCGACAGGCAGTTCTGGGACGCCGTCGAGCGGGCCGACGCCGACGCGCTCGCCGCCGCCCTGGACGTCGACGGCACCGAGGCGCGGGCACTGGGCGAGGCACTGCCGGTGCTCGCCGACTGGCGGCAGCGCCGCCGCGACGAGTCCACCGTGGACGCCTG
>NZ_CADEAU010000472.1 GCF_902825405.1 Micromonospora maritima
ACCACGTCCACCGGCACCGCCGGCACGTGCACCGCCGGGCGGTCCCGGTCCACGTACCAGGCGCCGTCGCCGCCGAGCGTGAGCACCGCCCGGGGCACCAGGTCGAGCAGCGCGGCCGGCTCGTCCCGGCCGCGACCGGTCAGCGCCTGCGCCTCGGGCTCGTTGACCACGAGCAGGTCGGTCGCGGCCAGCAGGTCGGCCGGCAGCGACCGGGCCGGCGCGGCGTTGAGCACCACCCGGGTGCCGCCCGCGCGGGCCGCCCGCGCCGCCTCGGTCACCGTCTCGACCGGCACCTCCAGCTGCGCGACGAGCACGTCCGCCTCCCGTACGGCGGTCAGCTCGTCCGCGGTCGGCGCGGTGAACGCCTCGTTTGCGCCGGGGGTGACCAGGATGGCGTTCTCCCCCGCGCCACCGACCATGACCAGGGCGACGCCGGACGGGCCGTACATCACCCGCAGGTGGGTGGTGTCGACGCCGGCCGCGGTGATCCGGGCCCGGAGGGTGACCCCGAACGCGTCCGACCCGATCGCGCCCAGGAAGACGCAGGACGCGCCGGCCCGCACGGCGGCGACCGCCTGGTTGGCGCCCTTGCCGCCGGGCAGCATGACGAACTCGCTGCCGAGTACGGTCTCGCCCGGCCGGGGCAGCACCGCGGCGGTGCCGACCAGGTCCATGTTGGCGCTGCCGACGACGGCGATCCGGGTCTGCCGCACGAGGTGCTCCCGTCCGCTCAGGCGGCGCGGGCGGTCCAGCGGTCGCCGGACCGCGAGACGACCAGCGGCAGGCCGAAGGTCTTCGACAGGTTGTCGGCGGTGAGCACGTCGGCGAGCAGGCCCTGCGCCACCACCGCGCCCTCGCGCAGCAGCAACGCGTGCGTGAAGCCCGGCGGGATCTCCTCGACGTGGTGGGTGACCAGCACCATGGCCGGCGCGTCCGGGTCGTACGCCAGCTCCGCGAGCCGCGCGACCAGGTCCTCCCGGCCGCCCAGGTCGAGCCCGGCGGCGGGTTCGTCCAGCAGCAGCAGCTCCGGGTCGGTCATCAGGGCCCGGGCGATCTGCACGCGCTTGCGCTCGCCCTCGGAGAGCGTGCCGTAGGCGCGGTCGGCGAGGTGGCCGACGCCGAGCTGGCCCAGCAGCGCGGCGGCGCGCGCCTCGTCGGTGCGGTCGTAGCTCTCCCGCCAGCGACCGACCACCGACCAGGCGGCGGTCACCACCACGTCGACGACCCGCTCGTCGGCGGGGATCCGCTCGGCGAGGGTGGCGGTGGAGAGGCCGATCCGGGTGCGCAGCTCGTTGACGTCGGTGCGGCCGATGCGCTCGCCGAGCACGTGCGCGACGCCGCTGCTCGGGTGCAGCCGGCCGGCGGCCAGGTTGAGCAGGGTGGTCTTGCCGGCGCCGTTCGGGCCGAGCAGCACCCACCGTTCGTCCAGCTCGACCCGCCAGTCGACGTCGTGCACCAGCGCGGTGCCGGAGCGCGTGACGCCGACTCCGTCGAGGCTGACCACCAGATCCGCGTCCACGGTCGAGGGGGCGGGGGCGCCCGGGGCGCCGGGGATCAGGTCACCAGTCACGGCCCCATCCAATCACGCACCCGGCCCGGCGCCCCCCACGGGCGGGGCCGCCGCCATAGGGTGGGGCGCCGTGTCGTTGGTCACCGCATCCGGAAGGACGACCCATGCCCGACCCCTGCCGGGAGGCACGCGGATGAGCGCGGTCATCGAGATCGCCGGTCTCCGCAAGACGTTCCACACCGTGCGCCAGGGGCGTCGGGTCGCCGTGGACGACTTCGACATGCTGGTCGAGGCGGGCCAGGTGCACGGCTTCCTGGGGCCGAACGGCTCCGGCAAGACGACCACCCTGCGGGCGCTGCTCGGGCTGGTCCGGCCGGACTCCGGCTGGATGCACGTGCTGGGCGTCCGGTCCCCCGAGCGGCTCCCCGAGGTGGCCGGCCGGGTCGGCGCGATCGTGGAGAGCCCCCAGTTCTTCGGCAACTTCACCGCCCACCGGACGCTGCGGCTGCTGGCCCTGGCCGGTGGGGTGCCGACCAGCCGGGTGGACGAGGTGTTGGAGCAGGTCGGCCTGCGGGACCGGGGCCACGAGCGGGTGAAGGGCTACTCGCTGGGCATGAAGCAGCGGCTGGCGGTCGCCTCCGCCCTGTTGAAGCGCCCGGAGCTGCTGATCCTGGACGAGCCGGCGAACGGGCTGGACCCGGCCGGCATCCGGGAGATGCGCGACCTCACCCGGTCGCTCGCCGCGGCCGGGGTGACCGTGCTGCTGTCCAGCCACATCCTGGCCGAGATCCAGCTGATCTGCGATCACGTGACGATCGTCAGCCGGGGGCGACGGGTCGCGTACGGGCGGGTGGACGAGGTGCTGGCCGGCTTCGACCAGCACCAGTGGCAGGTCCGGGTGGCCGACGTGGCGCAGGCGGAGCAAATGCTGGGCCGGGCCGGGCTGTCGGTCACCACCGCGCCGGACCACCTCGTGGTGACCGGCGTGGTCGACCCCGAGGTGATCAGCCGCACGCTGGGCGAGCAGGGGCTGTGGGTGCGTGAGCTGGTCCCGCTCCGTCCGGACCTGGAGAGCGTCTTCCTGGAGCTCACCGGTGGGCACGAGCACGTGGCGGTGCCGCGACAGGTGGACGGCGCGCCGCCGAACGACGGAGTCATCGACCTGGACGTCCGGGAGAGCCGGGAGGTGGACGCGTGAACCTGGTCCGTGCCGAGCTGGAGCGGCTCGCCGCCCGGCGCTTCGTGCAACTCATGGTGGTGCTGCTGGCGGTGGCCTTCGCGGTGACCGCGGTGACCACGCTCGGTGGTTCGCACCGCCCGACCGAGGTGGAGCTGGGCCGGGCCCAGGCGCAGGCCGCCGAGGAGGTACGGCGGCTGGAGCTGGCGCACGACCGCTGCCTGCGGATCAAGGCGGGCACGCTCACCGCCGACGAGAACGACTACCTGCCGCGCGACTGCGCCCAGATCGACCCGGCCCAGTCCGAGACCCTGCCGACCGCCTCCGACTACCTCAGCGGCGTCTTCGTGTTCGCGAAGGAGGCCGAGCCGCTGCTGTTCTTCCTGGTCGCGTTCCTCGCGCTGTTCGGGTTCCTGGTCGGCGCCTCCTACATCGGGGCGGACCTGAACTCGGGCGGCGTGGTCAACCTGCTGCTGTGGCGGCCACGCCGGCCGACCGTGCTGGCCGCGAAGCTCGGCACGTTGCTGGGCGGGCTGCTGGCGCTCTCGGTGCTGGCGTCGGTCGCGTATCTCGGGGCGTTCTGGTTGATCGGGCAGGCGTCCGGCCTGACCGGGCGCACCGGCGGCGACTTCTGGGTGACGCTCGGCGCGATCTGGGCGCGCGGGCTGGTGCTGGTGCTGGCCACCGCGGCACTCGGGTTCGCGATCGCGACGCTGGGTCGGCACACGTCGGCGGCGCTCGGCACGGTCGCCGCGTACGTGGTGGTGTGGGAGCTGGGCGCCCGGCTGGTGTTCCAGATCCTGGCGGTCGGCCGCCCGGACCGGTTCATGCTCTCCAGCTACCTGGCCGCCTGGCTCAACGGCGAGGTGCGGTTCTGGGACGGCAACGCCTGCAGCACCGGGATCTCCGGCTTCTGCGACGGCTCGTACACGCTCACCTGGGTGTCGGGCATGGTGGTCCTGCTCGGCCTCACCGCCGCGCTGGTGGTCGCCGCGTTCACCGTGTTCCGCCGCCGCGACCTGATCTGAGGACGGCCGCACCTCGGCAACTCCTTGCGAACCCTGGCGCCATGATGAAGGATTCCTTCACATGGCGCCAGGGTGCACGCGGTCAGCCGACCGTCGAGCCGAACACCTCGTCACGGACCGCGTCCAACGCGGTACGCAGCGCCCCACGCAGGATCGGCTCCTCGGTCAGCCCGGTGGCCACCACCCGGGGCCGGACCAGCGTGATCGCGGCGACCTCGTGCTGCACCCGCTCGGCCAGCGCCGACCCGCCCGCCTGCCCGACCGCGCCGGCGAGCACCACCAGCGGCGGGTCGAGCACCACGCACGTGCTCGCCACGCCGAGCGCCAGCCGGCGGGCCAGCTCGTCCAGCACC
>NZ_CADEAU010000473.1 GCF_902825405.1 Micromonospora maritima
GGCGGCCTGCTCGGCCTTGGCCGGCTGCGCGGCCTGCTCCGCCTCGGCGGACGGCTCGTTGTAGGACAGGCCCGGGGTCGGCTCCTCGACCGTGGGCTCCGGCTTCGGCTCGGCCTTGGGCTCGGGCTTCGCCTCCGCCTTGGGCTCGGGCTTCGGCTCCGCCTTCGGCTGGGCCGGCGCGGCGCCGGCCGCCCCGACGATCGCCAGCACGGCGCCGACGTCAGCGGTCTCGTCCTCGGCGACCTTGATCTCCTGCACCGTGCCGGCCACAGGCGACGGGATCTCGGTGTCGACCTTGTCGGTGGAGACCTCCAGCAGCGGCTCGTCCACCTCGACGGTCTCGCCGACCTGCTTGAGCCAGCGGGTGACCGTGCCCTCGGTGACGCTCTCGCCCAGGGCGGGCATGGTCACCGGGGTGCCCTCGCCCGACGACGCGGCGGGCTGGGCCGGCTCCTCGACGGCCGGCTGCTCGGGCTCGGCGGCGGCCTGCGCCGCCTGCTCCGGCTCCGGGCCGGTGCCCTCGGCGGCGGCGGTCGGCTCGGTGGCCGGCTCGACCTCCTCCTGCGGGGCCGCGCCGGCGTCCTCGCCCTCACCGGCGATGACGGCCAGCTCGCTGCCGACCTCGGCGGTCTCGTCCTCGCCGACCACGATCCGGCTCAGCACGCCCGCCGCGGGCGACGGGATCTCGGTGTCGACCTTGTCGGTCGACACCTCGAGCAGGGGCTCGTCGACCTCGACGGTGTCACCCTCCTGCTTGAGCCAGCGCGTGACGGTGCCCTCGGTGACGCTCTCGCCGAGCCGGGGCATGGTGACCGATACCGGCATGTTCTCCAGACTCCTTCATTCCCCTGGTGGGATCATCGCCCGTCGCCGGACGCCGCGGTTGTCGTGTCAGGCGTGCGCGTGCAGCGGCTTGCCGGCCAGGGCCAGGTGCGCCTCGCCCAGGGCCTCGTTCTGGGTCGGGTGGGCGTGCACGAGCTGCGCCACCTCGGCCGGGTAGGCCTCCCAGTTGTAGATGAGCTGGGCCTCGCCGATCAGCTCGCCGACGCGGGCGCCGACCATGTGCACGCCGACCACCGGGCCGTCGTCCACCCGGACCAGCTTCACGTGGCCGGCGGTCTTGAGGATCTGGCTCTTGCCGTTGCCGCCCAGGTTGTAGTTGTAGGTCTTGACCTTGTCGGCGCCGTACTGCTCCTTGGCCTTCGCCTCGGTCAGGCCGACCGAGGCGAGCTCCGGGTCGCAGTAGGTGACGCGCGGGATGCCGGCCTCGTCGATCACGGCCGGGGTCTTCCCGGCGATCTCCTCGGCGACGAAGATGCCCTGCTGGAAGCCGCGGTGCGCGAGCTGGAGGCCGGGCACGATGTCGCCGACCGCGTAGACGTTCGGCACGCTGGTGCGCAGCCGCTCGTCGGTCAGCACGTAGCCGCGGTCCATCTTGACGCCCTGCTCCTCGTAGCCGAGGTCGGCGGTGTTCGGGCCGCGGCCGACGGCGACCAGCAGCAGCTCGGCCTCGACCGTGTCGCCGCCGGAGATGGTCAGCTTGACGCCGTTGTCGGTCTTCTCGACCTTCTCGAACGGCTTGCCGACCTTGAAGTTGATCTTCCGCTTGCGGAACGCCCGCTCCAGCGCCTTCGACGACTCCTCGTCCTCGGCGGCGACCAGGCGGGGCAGCGCCTCGACGATGGTCACGTCCACGCCGAAGGACTTCCAGACGCTGGCGAACTCGACGCCGATCACGCCGCCGCCGAGCACGATCGCCGACGCCGGGACCCGGTCCAGGGTCAGCGCGTGGTCGCTGGTGATGATCCGCTCGCCGTCGACCTCCAGGCCGGGCAGGCTCTTCGCGTACGAGCCGGAGGCCAGCACGACGTTGCGGCCGGTGTAGCGCTTGCCGTCGACCTCGACCACGTTCCTGCCGACCAGCTTGCCGGCGCCGGCCACGAAGGTGATCTTCTTGGCGCTGCCGACCAGGCCCTGCAGGCCCTTGTACAGGCGGGCGATCACGCCGTCCTTGTACGAGTTGACGCCCGCCATGTCGATGCCCACCAGCTCGGCCTTCACGCCGAACTGCTCCGACTCGCGGGTCTGGTCGGCGATCTCGGCGGCGTGCAGCAGCGCCTTGGTCGGGATGCACCCGTTGTGCAGGCAGGTGCCGCCGAGCTTGCCCTTCTCGATGAGCGCGACGGAGAGATCCAGCTGGGCGGCACGCAGCGCCGCCGCGTAGCCGCCGCTACCACCTCCGAGGATGACGATGTCGAAGGTCGTGTCGTTCGGCTCGCTCACATCCAACTCCCAGGTCGCGTCGCTGCATCGGGGGTTACGGCGGAGTAACAGGCACACCCCACCTCGGTCATCTTGTCACCACCCCGGGCCGAGCGCGTACCGAGGTGCCCAACGACACGTCGGCGACACGTACCCTTGGCATCGTCTTCGATGACGTCCGGGGGAGGAGTGGGTCCGGTGGCGCTGTTCCGACGACGCAAGCGGGTGGCCGCGGTGAGCCGCGACCGGGCCGCCGACCGCGCCGATCTGGACCACCTCGAGAACTTCGTCCGCACCCGGCGGGGCGTCGAGGCGTTCCTGGAACCGCGTACGACGGTCACCGAGACCACGGTGATGCTGATCGCCGACGACGGCGAGTGGACCCGCCGGCGGGTCGGCAGCCCGGACGAGGCCCGTCGGTGGGCCCACCGGACCGCCATCCCGATCTACGACGTGCGGCTGATGGGCTATCCGCAGCGGATGCGCGACTACAACGAGCGCCGCAAGCGCCGCCCCGAACTGTTCTGAGCTCTCCGAGCGCAAGTGTTAAGAAGGGCCCCTTCTACAACGCCAGGCGTTAAGAAGGGGCCCTTCCTTGCACGTCAGCCGTTGGCGGCGACGTCGTCCACCAGCTGGAGCAGGGTACGCACCGGCACGCCGGTGCCGCCCTTGGTCCAGTAGCCGGTCGCCTCGCCCGAGTGGTAGCCCGGCCCGGCGATGTCGATGTGCGCCCAGGCCACGTCGTCGGTGACGAACTCACGCAGGAACACGCCGCCCTGCAGCATGTGCCCGGCCCGGTCCATCCCGGCGTTGACCTGCGAGATGTCCGCCACGTCGGACTCCATGCCCTTGCGCACGTCGTCCGGCAGCGGCATCGGCCAGGCCGGCTCACCGGTCGCGTCACCGGCCACCCGGACCCGCTCGCACAGCTCCGGCGTGCCCATCACGCCGGCGATCCGCTTGCCCAGCGCGATCACCTGGCCGCCGGTCAGCGTCGAGGTCTCGAACAGGTAGTCGGCGCCGTCGGAGCAGGCCCGGGCCATGGCGTCGGCCAGCACCATCCGGCCCTCGGCGTCGGTGTTGAGCACCTCCACCTTCTTGCCGTTGTACATGCTGATCACGTCGCCCGGACGGTAGCTGGTGCCCGACGGCATGTTCTCCGCCATCGGCAGGTAGCCGGTGACGGTCACCGACGGCTTGAGCGCCGCGACCGCCAGCATCGCCGCGCCGACCGCCGCCGCGCCGGCCATGTCCGACTTCATCTCCCACATGCCCTGCGCCGGCTTGATCGAGATGCCGCCGGTGTCGAACGTGATGCCCTTGCCGACGAGCGCGACCCGCTTGCCGTTGCCGCCGCCCTCGGGCGTCCAGGTGAGCTTCACCAGCCGCGGCGGGGCCTCGGAGCCCTGGCCGACGGCGAGGATGCCGCCGTAGCCGCCGGCGGCCAGCGCCGCCTCGTCCAGCACCTCGACCTCCAGACCCGCCTCGCGGGCGGCGGCGGAGACCACGTCGGCGAACGCCGGGGGACGCAGCTCGTTCGGCGCGGTGTTGACCCAGTCCCGGCTGGTCCGCACCGCGCCGGCCACCGCCTGCGCCCGGGTGATCTCGGCCTGGGCGGTCGCGTCGGCCGCGTCCGGCACCGCCACCAGCACCTCGGCCACCGGCTCACGCCGGGCCGGCTGCGGCTTGGTCTTGTAGCCGGCGAACCGGTAGCCGCCGAGCAGCGCGCCCTCGGCTACCGCGCGCAGCGCGGCCGGCGCGTCGGCGTCGTCGGGCAGCGGCAGGGCAGATCGGAAGAGCGTCGT
>NZ_CADEAU010000474.1 GCF_902825405.1 Micromonospora maritima
GGCGCCGGCGACCGGCCCCGATCCGCCGCCGCCGAACAGGCCCGCGCCGACCTGCGCCGGGCGATCCAGGCCGGCGAGCCGGTGGCCGACGAGGTCGTCGAGCGGCTCGTCCTCCCCCTGGTCGACCAGGCGGTCCCCGAGTGGCGCGCCGCCCTCGACGCGCTCCTCGCGCTGCCCGGGATCGACGGCCCGATCGGGTACGCGGGCGGCGTGATCGCCATCGGCGTGCGGCTGGCGGTGGTCGAGCCACGCATCTCGGCCGCCGTGCTGTTCGCCGGCAGCTACGTGCCCCGGGTCATGTTCGGGGAGGCCCGGCAGGTCACCATCCCGCTGCTGGTCCTGTTGCAGTGGGACGACGAGGGGAACGACAGGCAGTTGGCGCTGGACCTGTTCGACGCGTTCGGCTCCGCGGAGAAGACGCTGCACGCCAACATGGGCGGGCACACAGGCGTCCCGCGGCACGAGGGCGACGACGGGAACCGGTTCTTCGCCCGACACCTGAGCCGACCGACGCCCTCGACATGACCAACGCCCTGGCCGGGACGCGCGTCCCGGCCAGGGCGGGCGACCGACGCGCCGCGTGGGCTGGACGACGCCCGGGAGTGTCAGTCGAGGGTCGAGCGGGCCGCGGTGAGGAACGCGTCGCGCAGTTCGTCGAGCGCCGGGTAGAGGGCCTCCAGGTCGGGCACGCCGTCCCAGACCGCCCGGTTGATCCGCTGGAAGTAGACCCGCGCGCAGGTGTGGACGTCGGACGGGAAGAGCACCTGAAGCATGCTGCCGGCGACCCAGAGCTGCTTCATCGTCTCCTGGGCGGCGACAGGCCAGGGTTCACCGGGAACCCAGTCGGCGGGGCGCTCGAAGGCGAGGCGTTCCGCGTCGGCGGCCACGGCGACGAACCGTTCCAGATGGGTGAGTCGTTCGACGCGTCGGGCGTCGGCCCGGGCGACGTCCTGCCTGCGCTGCTCGGTGCGTGCGCTCATGCGCTGCGTCTGGGACTGCACGAGCCAGGAGAAACCGCCGCCGAGCACGACTCCGCTGAGAGACATGACCGCCGTGACGAGCTGTCCATCCACTGTGCTCACGGTAGCCGCCCGCTCGGTCCCACGCCGACCCCGCTCAGTTCCCGGATCATGCCGGCGCCGACGTAATGACGGTCACGACCGTGGCGCTCCATCAATGGGACGCCGACGATCCCGAGGACCGGGCCGCCGGCCCGGTCGATTCCCTCCGACGTGAGGACCTGATGTCCGTTCACCTCCGCTCCACCCGCCGGCACCTGCTCCGTGGCACTCTCCTGGTCGGCGCGCTGGCCGGACTCACCGCCGGCCTGCTGCCCACCGGCCCGGCGAGCGCCGCCCCCGCCCGGGCGGACCTCGTGGTCACCGCCTCCGCCGACCCCGTCGAGGTGCCGGCCAGCGGTGGCTGGTCGACCCTGACCCTCGACGTCCGCAACTCCGGCGCCAAGGCCAGCCAGACCGTGACCGTGGCGTTCACGCTGCCGGCGGGCGCCTGGTTCGCCACCGACGGGTTCTCGGTGCCACCGAGCTGGACGTGTGACCTGTTGGGCACCGCGACGTGCACCCACGCCCCGCTGGCCGCCGGCGAGGTCGCCGACGCGCTGAGGATCCCGGTCGGGCTCCCGAGCGGTACCGCCGGCGACACACTGACCGTCTCCGCCAAGGCATCGACCGGTCCGGAGTCGTCGACCGCCAACAACGTCGGCCAGGCGAGCGTGCGCTACGTCCCCAGCACGGTGGACCTCGAGTTCGTGCCCGCCACGACCACCCAACAGCTCCTCCCGAACGAGTACGTGAACGTCTCCACGGCCCTCCGGAACTCCGGGAACTCCCCCTCGGGCGAGGTGACCGTCACCATCCCGGTACCGGCCGGGATGCAGGGCTCGGAGACGTGGAGCGAGGGATGGGACTGCGCGTTCGGCGACGGTGTCGCCGACGGCCGGACCGGCTGGCGCTGCGTCCACGGCCCACTGCGGGCGGGCGAGACGAGCGAGCAGCTGTACTACGGCGGGATCCTCACCTCCACCACCGTCGGCGACGTCGTGACGATGGTGGCGACCGCGGCGACGACGTCGCCGGAGACGACCCTGGAGAACAACACGGCGCGGCACACCGTCACGGTCGAGCAGGGGGCGATCGTCCGCGGCATCGTCTGGGTGGACGGCAACAACAACCGCGTACGGGACACGTGCGAGGCGGGCGCCCCGGTCGGCTACGAGGGGATCTCCCGCATCGACGTGGTGCCGGCTCCCGACCAGTCCGGCACGGGCGGGCTGACCACCATCAACCCCGACGGCACCTTCACCGCGTACGTCCGCCCGGGCACCTACCGGGTGCAGTTCCACGTGTACGACCCGCACGACTTCATCGACTCGGTCGACTCGGACCTGATCTACTACTGGAACGAGACCGGTGGCGCCAACTACGGCCACACCGACTGGGTCACCGTGGCCGCGGGTGACGAGGTGACGCTGGACGCGGGCGTCAGGTCCCGCTGGATCCAGACCTGCTGATGCTCCTCGCCGCCGCGGGCGGGGCGTAGCAACGTCGAAGGCCCTGGCCGGGACTCACGTCCTGACCAGGGCCTTCGTGCTGGAGCGGGTGACGGGAATCGAACCCGCACTGTCAGCTTGGGAAGCTGATGTTCTGCCATTGAACTACACCCGCAGGCGGCACCACTGTACCTGAGGTCACCGCTCCCGTGCACCCAGGCACCCCCGCCCCGCCGCCGCGACGAAGTGGATCAAGGATGTTGCATTCCGGCAACATATGGTCGTTCTCAAATCCGTCGATGGGATGTAACGTCTGCTCCACGTTTCCGACTCGGCGTGACACACCCCCTGCCACGCCGTCAGAAAGAGGTGGGCCCATGGGACTCCGTCCCAACCTGCTGACCCGGCGTACCGCCGGTGTCGCGACGTCGACCCTGGCGCTGCTGCTCAGCACCGCCGCCGTCGGCGTCGTTCCCGCTGCCTCGGCCTTCTCGGCCGCGCCGGCCGGCGTCTGCGCCGAGCCGGCCGACGCCCACGGCCACGCCGACGCCCGTGTCGCCAAGGGCGGCCACCCCCGGCTCGACCCGAACGAGCTGACCGCCAAGCAGGTGCGCGAGCGGGAGGCCGACCTCGCCGCCGCGCAGCGCGAGCGGGCCAACTTCCGGACCGGTCCGACCGTCACCCCGCTGGCCTCCGTGACCATCCCGGTCGTGGTGCACGTGATCCAGGAGAACAGCACCCGGGCCGGCGGCAACATCCCGGACTCGCTGATCACCCAGCAGATCAGCGTGCTCAACCAGTCGTACGCGGGCTCGACCGGCGGCG
Source organism: Micromonospora maritima (assembly GCF_902825405.1). Taxonomy (GTDB): domain Bacteria; phylum Actinomycetota; class Actinomycetes; order Mycobacteriales; family Micromonosporaceae; genus Micromonospora; species Micromonospora maritima. The sequence continues at coordinate 3,335 of NZ_CADEAU010000474.1, forward strand.
CGGCCACCGCGTTCTCGTTCCAGCTCACGAAGATCAACCGGGTGACGAACCCGTCGTGGTACCCGATCGTGCAGGGCTCCTCGGCCGAGCGCTCGATGAAGACCTCGCTGCGCGAGGGTGGCAAGAACACCCTCAACATCTACCTGGGCGAACTGAGCGACAGCCTGCTCGGCTGGGCGACCTTCCCGAAGCGGAAGCTGGACAGCATGGACGGCGTTGTCGTGCTCAGCGAGTCGCTGCCCGGCGGCACGGCGACCAACTACAACCAGGGCGACACCGGCACCCACGAGGTCGGCCACTGGCTGAACCTCTACCACACCTTCCAGGGCGGCTGCTCCGGCTCGGGTGACAGCGTCTCCGACACTCCCGCCGAGGCGTCGCCGGCGTACGAGTGCCCGACCGGCCGGGACACCTGCTCCACCGCCGGCAAGGACCCGATCACCAACTTCATGGACTACACCTACGACTCCTGCATGTACCAGTTCACCGCCGGCCAGGCGAGCCGCATGCTCACCGCGTGGAACGCCTACCGCGCGGCCTGACCTCACCCGCACCACACGACAGGTGCCGGTTCCGTTCTCGAACGGGGCCGGCACCTGTCGTTGCGGCGGGCGGCTCAGGCGGCCGGGCGGCGGCCGGGTTCGTCGACCCGGTGGCGCGGGTGGTGACCTCGTTGGCCCACGAGGTGTGGATGTCGCCGGTCAGGAACACCACGTCCCGGG
>NZ_CADEAU010000475.1 GCF_902825405.1 Micromonospora maritima
GACGGCTGGCGGGACATGCCGCTGACCGAGGCCGCCCAGACCGTCCAGGTCTCCGCCTACCCCGACCACTACGCCCAGTGGGAGCAGCAGGCCGCCGACCTGGTGGCCGAGCACTGGAACAGCTGACCCGGCGGTGACCGGGGTCACGACGACCAGCGGAAGAAGCGTGGCCCCGGTACCGTTGTGCAGAGCGTCGGTGTGTCCAGTGTCCCCGGGCCTCACCTAAAATGCCTTCGCGGAATACCGTTCGGCTGGAGCCGCGTCGCGCCACTCGCCGAGAGGCGACCTGCACACCGACGCCCAGCGCCGCCCCGGCCGGAAGGTCGGGGCGGCGCTGTTTCGTGCTCGGCTCGCGGGCGTCGGCCGGCTGCCCTAATGTGCAGGAGGTGAGCCGTTCTCGACGGGGAGGGGTGCCCGGGTGGGTCTGAAGACGTTCATCCAGGGTTGGCCGGTCTACCGGCAGCTCACCGGCACCGACCCGCTCGGTCGCGGGGCCGCCGCCCAGTCGGCCCGCTCGGCCGGCCTGACCGCGCGCACCGAGACCGCCGACGGCATGGCCCGCTCGGTCTGTCCCTACTGCGCGGTCGGTTGCGGGCAGCGCGTCTTCCACTCCGACGGCAAGGTCACCCAGATCGAGGGCGACCCGGACAGCCCGATCTCCCGCGGCCGGCTCTGCCCGAAGGGCTCGGCCAGCAAGAGCCTGGTGACCAGCCCGCTGCGCCAGACCAAGGTCCGCTACCGCCGGCCGTACGCGACCGACTGGGAGGACCTGGACCTCGACGTCGCGCTCGACATGATCGCCGACCGGATCCTCGCCGCCCGCGCGGAGACCTGGGAGGACGTGGACGACGAGGGCCGCCCGCTCAACCGGACGCTCGGCATCTCGAGTCTCGGCGGCGCGACGCTGGACAACGAGGAGAACTACCTCATCAAGAAGCTGTTCACGGCGATGGGGGCACTCCAGATCGAGAACCAGGCCCGGATTTGACACTCCGCCACCGTCCCCGGTCTGGGGACCAGCTTCGGTCGCGGCGGCGCGACGGACTTCCAGCAGGACCTCGCCAACGCTGACGTCATCGTCATCCAGGGCTCCAACATGGCCGAGGCCCACCCGGTGGGCTTCCAGTGGGTGATGGAGGCGAAGAAGCGCGGCGCGAAGGTCTTCCACGTCGACCCGCGGTTCACCCGCACCAGCGCGCTCGCCGACACATACCTGCCCATCCGGGCCGGCACGGACATCGCGCTGCTCGGCGGCGTGGTGCGCTACATCCTGGACAACGAGCTGGACTTCCGGGAGTACGTGCTGGCCTACACCAACGCGGCCACCATCGTCAGCGAGCGGTTCGCCGACACCGAGGACCTGGACGGCCTGTTCTCCGGCTACAACCCGGAGACCGGCTCCTACGACCACTCCAGCTGGCAGTACGAGGGCCAGGAGGGCACCGCCAAGGCCCGGGGCACCGGCAAGGAGCGCGACTCGGCCTCCGGGCTGGAGCACGAGTCGCACGGTGAGCCGGTGCCGGCGCAGACCCAGCGGGACGAGACGTTGCAGCATCCGCGCTGCGTCTACCAGATCCTCAAGCGGCACTTCGCCCGCTACACCCCGGAGATGGTGGCCCGTGTCTGCGGCATCCCGGAGGAGAAGTTCCTGGAGCTGGCCCGCGCCTGGACGGAGAACTCCGGCCGGGAGCGCACCGGCGCGCTCGTCTACTCCGTCGGGTGGACGCAGCACAGCGTCGGGGTGCAGTACATCCGCACCGGGTCGATCATCCAGACGCTGCTGGGCAACATGGGCCGGCCGGGCGGGGGCATCCTGGCGCTGCGCGGGCACGCCAGCATCCAGGGCTCCACCGACATCCCGACGCTGTTCAACCTGCTGCCCGGCTACCTGCCGATGCCGCACCACGCCGACCACCCGACGTTCGACAGGTGGGTGGACAGCATCCGGCACCCCGGCCAGAAGGGCTTCTGGGGCAACTCCCGCGCGTTCGCGGCGAGCCTGCTCAAGGCGTACTGGGGGGACGCGGCGACGCCGGAGAACGACTTCTGCTACGGCTACCTGCCGCGGATGACCGGCGACCACGGGACGTACCAGCAGGTCCTCAACATGATCGACGGCGGGATCAAGGGCTACTTCCTGCTCGGCCAGAACCCGGCGGTCGGCTCGGCGCACGGCCGCGCCCAGCGCCTCGGCATGGCCAACCTCGACTGGCTGGTCGTGCGCGACCTGTTCCTGATCGAGAGCGCCACGTTCTGGAAGAACAGCCCGGAGATCGCCACCGGGGAGATCGTGCCGCAGGAGTGCCGCACCGAGGTGTTCTTCCTGCCGGCGGCCTCGCACGTGGAGAAGGAGGGCACGTTCACCCAGACGCAGCGGATGCTGCAGTGGCGGGAGAAGGCGGTCGACCCGCCGGGCGACGCCCGCTCCGAGCTGTGGTTCTTCTACCACCTGGGCCGGAGGCTGCGGGAGAAGCTGGCCGACTCCACCGAGCGCCGGGACCGGGCGCTGCTCGACCTGGCCTGGGACTACCCGACCCACGGGCCGCACGCCGAGCCCAGCGCCGAGGCGGTGCTGAAGGAGATCAACGGCTACGAGGTGGCCACCGGCCGTCCGCTGAACGCGTTCGGCGAGGCCAAGGCCGACGGCTCCACCGCGATCGGCTGCTGGATCTACTCCGGCGTGTACGCCGACGGGGTCAACCAGGCGGCCCGCCGCAAGTCCCGGCACGAGCAGGACTGGGTGGCCGCCGAGTGGGGCTGGGCGTGGCCGGCGAACCGGCGCACGCTCTACAACCGCGCCTCCGCCGACCCGGAGGGCCGGCCGTGGAGCGAACGCAAGAAGTACGTCTGGTGGGACCCGGACGCCGGCGAGTGGACCGGATACGACGTGCCGGACTTCGAGAAGACGAAACCGCCGTCCTACCGGCCACCGGCCGACGCGTCCGGGCCGGAGGCGCTCGCCGGCGACGACCCGTTCGTCATGCAGGGCGACGGCAAGGCCTGGCTGTACGCGCCGAGCGGGGTGCTCGACGGGCCGCTGCCGACGCACTACGAGCCGGCCGAGTCGCCGATGCGCAACCCGCTCTACGGGCAGCAGGCGAACCCGACCCGGAAGATCTACGAGCACCCGGTGAACCGGATCAACCCGAGCCCGCCGGAGCCGCACAGCGAGGTCTTCCCGTACGTGTTCACGGTCAGCCGGCTCACCGAGCACCACACCGCCGGTGGGATGAGCCGGACCGTGCCGCGCCTGGCCGAGCTGCAACCGGAGATGTTCGTGGAGGTGTCCCCGGAGCTGGCCGCCGAGGTCGGCCTGGCGCACCTGGGCTGGGCGCACCTGGTCAGCGGGCGGGCGGTGATCGAGGCGCGGGTGCTGGTCACCGACCGGCTCACCCCGCTGCGGGTGGACGGCCGGGTCATCCACCAGGTGTGGCTGCCGTACCACTTCGGCAGCGAGGGCCTGGTCACCGGCGACTCGGCGAACGACCTGTTCGGCATCACCCTGGACCCGAACGTGCTCATCCAGGAGAGCAAGATCGGCACCTGTGACGTCCGGCCGGGCCGGCGTCCCACCGGGCCGGCGCTGCTCGACCTGGTCGCCGACTACCAGCGGCGGGCCGGCATGACGGCGGACCGGAAGGTGCCGATCGTGACCACCGACGTGCTGGGCGGGGAGAACGCGGCCGGCAGCACCGACGAGCAGACCCCCGAGGCCGCGGCGCGCGACGGAGAAGACCATGCCTGACGCCAACAGCCTGTACGGACCGCTCGACCCGGCCCCCGACGCGGGCTGGACGCAGGCGCCACCCCGGATGGGGTTCTTCACCGACACCAGCGTCTGCATCGGCTGCAAGGCCTGCGAGGTGGCCTGCAAGGAGTGGAACGGCGTCCCCGACTCGGGCTTCGACCTGCTCGGCATGTCGTACGACAACACCGGCGCGCTGACCGCGAACTCCTGGCGGCACGTGGCGTTCATCGAGCAGCCCCGGCCGGCCGGGCACCGCACCGCGCCCTTCGCCGCCGACCCGACCGGCCCGGCGTCGGCGTCG
>NZ_CADEAU010000476.1 GCF_902825405.1 Micromonospora maritima
CGGGCTCACGGCGGCCCGGGGCCGGTCGGACCGCGCCCGTCCGTCGGGGCGCGGTCGACCGGTGCTGAGGCCGGGTGGGGCCGGGGGCGCGGGTCGGATGTCGATCGCGGGGTCCTCGGCTCAGTCCGTCCCGGCGACCAGCTCGACCTCGTAGCCCTGACCGTCGGTCAGGTAGGCGGCGTAGCTGTCGGGGCCGCCCGCGTGCGGGTGTCGGTCCGGGAAGAGCAGCGTCCAGCCGTGCTCGGGTGCGGCGGCGACCAGGCGGTCGACCGCCTCCGGCGGGCCGGCGTGGAAGGCCAGGTGGTTGAGCCCCGGCGCGAGCCGGTCGTGGGTTCGGCCGGTGAGCGCCGGGGACTCCTCCAAGACCAGGTAGGTGGGCCCGTGGCGCCAGGAGCGGCCGGCCGGCCAGTCCTGGTACGGGGTCCACCCCAGTTCTCCGAGAAGCCACCCGAAGGTACGTCTGGCTGCCGCCAAGTCGGGTACCCAGACCTCCACGTGGTGCAGACCGCCGAGGGTCAGCGCTTCCCGCCCGGCACCCATAGCACGTCTCCGTCCGGATTCGCCGTTCTTGACAGGATAAAGAGCAGATCGGAGAGCCGGTTGAGATACTTTGCCGGGAGGGGGCTGGTCCGATCGGGGTCGTGTGCGACAAGCGCCCATGCCGCACGCTCGGCGCGCCGGGCGGTCGTCCGTGCCACGTGCAGCAGTGCCGCGCCCGCGGTGCCGCCGGGGAGGATGAAGGAGTCGAGCTTGCTCAGGCGCGCGTTGTACTCGTCGCACCAGCCCTCCAGGCGCTCGACGTACTCCTCGGTGACCCGCAGCGGCGGGTACTTCGGGTCCGGCTCGACCGGGGTCGCCAGGTCCGCGCCGACGTCGAACATGTCGTTCTGCACGGACTCCAGCACTGCCCGCAGCTCGTCCGGGAGCTGCCCCAGGGCGAGCGCGACGCCGATCGAGGCGTTGCACTCGTCCACGTCGGCGTACGCGGCGATCCGCGGATCGGTCTTCGGCACCTGCTCGTTGTTGCTCAGCCTGGTCATGCCGGCGTCGCCGGCCTTGGTGTAGATGCGCGTGAGGTGGACGGCCATGACGCACAGCCTACGGATACCGGACCTGACCATCCCGGTGCGGCCGGACCGGCCGACCGCGGTGGGGCCGGGTGACGCCGGCGACCCGGCGATCAGCGACGTCGACGTCATCCGGGTACGGGGGGACGCCCGGCTGGCCGGCACCGTGCACGTGGTGGGCGCGAAGAACTCGGCGTTGAAGCTGATGGCCGCCGCGCTGCTCGCGCCCGGCCGCAGCGTGATCACCAACGTGCCCCGGATCACCGACATCGCGATCATGGGCGAGGTGCTGCGCCGGCTCGGCTGCGGCGTACGCTTCGGCCCGGACGACCCGGTCGACCCGATGGTGGCCCGCGGCGGTGTGGAACGGTCCCGCTCGGTCGTCATCGACGTGCCGGAGCGACCCGGCGCGGAGGCCGACTACGACCTGGTCCGCCGGCTGCGCGCGTCGATCTGCGTGCTCGGCCCGCTGCTCGCCCGCCGGGGCTACGTGCGGGTGGCCCACCCCGGCGGCGACGCCATCGGCTCGCGTGGCCTGGACATGCACATCGCCGGGCTGGCCCGGATGGGCGCGGAGATCTCCGGAGAGCACGGCTTCGTCATCGCCGAGGCGCCGGACGGGCTGCACGGCGCGGACATCGTGCTGGACTTCCCGAGCGTGGGCGCCACCGAGAACCTGGTGATGGCGGCGGTGCTGGCCCGGGGCGGCACGACGATCGACAACGCGGCCCGGGAGCCGGAGATCGTCGACATCTGCACCATGCTGAACCGGATGGGCGCCCGGATCTCCGGCGCCGGCAGCTCGACGCTGCACATCGTCGGCGTGCCCGAGCTGCGTCCGGTCCGGCACGCCACGGTGGGGGACCGGATCGTCGCCGGCACCTGGGCGTTCGCGGCCGCGATGACCCGGGGGGACGTCACCGTGACCGGCCTGGACCCGGCCTACCTGGAGGTCGCGCTGGACAAGCTGGTCGCGGCCGGCGGCCTGGTGGAGACCCGGGGCGACGGCTTCCGGGTACGGATGGACGACCGCCCGAGGGCGGTCGACGTGGTCACGCTGCCGTATCCGGGCTTCGCCACCGACCTGCTGCCGATGGCGATCGGCCTGGCCGCGGTCAGCGCGGGCGGCTCGCTGATCACCGAGAACATCTTCGACGGCCGGTTCATGTTCGCCAACGAGATGATGCGGCTCGGCGCGGAGATCCGGACCGACGGGCACCACGCCCTGGTCTGCGGCCGGGAGCGGCTCTCCGCCGCCCCGGTACGCGCCACCGACATCCGGGCCGGCGCCGGCCTGATCATCGCCGGGCTGTGCGCCGACGGGACGACCGAGGTCTCGCACGTGCACCACGTGGACCGGGGCTACCCGGACTTCGTGGCGGACCTGCGGGCGCTCGGCGTCGAGGTGGAGCGCGGCACCGCGCCGGAGGAACCCGACCTGGCCATCTGACGGCCCTTATCCCTCGTTAAGTAGGGTTCTGGAGGACATTCCAGAACACGGCGAGGGAGAAGCAGATGGCGGGTCGACTCGCGGTCGTCGGTGCCGGGCTGATGGGCTCGGGCATCGCCCAGGTGGCGGCGCAGGCGGGCTGGCAGGTGACGCTGCGCGACGTGGACGACGCGGCCACGAAGCGGGGCGTCGACGGCATCCGGAAGTCGCTGACGAAGTTCGCCGAGAAGGGCAAGATCGAGGCGTCCGACGTCGAGGCGACGCTGGGCCGGATCACCCCGACCACCGAGCTGGAGGCCGCGGCCGACGCGGACATCGTGGTCGAGGCGGTCTTCGAGAAGATCGAGATCAAGCACGAGGTGTTCCGCGCGCTGGACAAGATCTGCAAGGCGGACGCGGTGCTGGCCACCAACACCTCGGCCATCCCGGTCACCCAGATCGCCACCGCCACCGAGCGCCCGGAGTCGGTGGTCGGCACCCACTTCTTCTCGCCGGTGCCGATGATGAAGCTCTGCGAGCTGGTCCGGGGCTACAAGACCAGCGACGCGACCATGGACACCGCCAGGTCGTTCGCCGAGGAGATCGGCAAGACCGTGGTGGTGGTCAACCGGGACATCGCCGGCTTCGTCACCACCCGGCTGATCTGCGCGCTGGCGATGGAGGCGGTCAAGCTCGTCGAGTCCGGCGTGATCTCCGCCGAGGACCTGGACACCGCCTGCAAGCTGGGCTTCGGGCACGCCATGGGCCCGCTGGCGACGGTCGACCTGACCGGCGTGGACGTGCTGCTCAACGCCACCCGCAACATCTACACCGACACCGCGGACGAGAAGTTCTTCCCGCCGGAGCTGCTCCAGCGCATGGCCACCGCCGGCGACCTGGGCCGCAAGACCGGCCAGGGCTTCTACTCGTACTGAGCGTGTCGAGCGCCCCGCCCTGGACGACTCACGTCCGGGGCGGGGTGAGCGCGGCGCCGAGCAGCGCGAACGCGTCCGGGATGACGGTGCCCCAGTAGCCGAAGTTGTGCCGCCCGTCGGCCCAGGCCGCCCGTACCGGGCGCTCGGGCAGCACCCGGGCCAGCGCGCGGACGTCGGCGAGGAAGTTGTCCTGCCGGCCGCACCAGAGCCCGACCGGGGTGCCGCGCAGCTTGTCGACGCCGGTGAAGACCGCGTCGCCGGGGCGCACCGCCGGGGAGAAGGCCGCCGCCATCCTCAGCCAGCCCGGGTACGTCTCGGCCAGCAGCAGCGCCCCGAAGCCTCCCATCGACCAGCCCCAGACGGCCGTCCGGCTGATGTCGAAGCCGCGCCGGGCGCACCAGGCGGGCACCTCCTCGCGCACCATCCGCCGTGGGTCGTCGTCGCCGGCGGGGCGCCAGGAGAGCCGGCCACCCGTCGCGCCGGCGAGCGCGAACGGCGGGGCGCCGCGACGCACCGCGTCGGTGAGGAAGCGGGCCAGCCCGAACCGGCCGTAGTCGCGCGGGGTGGCCGACGCGCCGTGCAGCACCAGGCAGACGGGC
>NZ_CADEAU010000477.1 GCF_902825405.1 Micromonospora maritima
CCGGCGGCCAGGGTGACGGTGCGGCCCCGGAAGTTGGTGCGTTCCAGCGCCGGCGCGCTCGGCGACGTGCGCACCTCCCGCAGCACGTAGCGGGCGGCCAGCGCCCCCGCGCCGACGGCCAGCAGCCGACCCAGTCTCACGCGACCCCTCCGATCCGGACTTTCCCCGCGGCACGGCACGGACGGCGACGGCCCGGGCGCGTTCACTGGGGCAGTTTAGGCAGCAGGCCGGCGGCGTTGTCGCCCACGCCGTACTGGCCGGTCTTCTTCTCGGTCAGCTGCTGCGCCAGGGCGAGGCTGGTGACCAGCTGGCCCTGCACGGTGTTGGCGTTGTCGACGGTGGAGATGGTCTGCGACAGCACCGGGTCGCCGCGAACCACGGCGACCAGGTTGCCGCCGGTGGAGCCCATCCCGGCGACCACCAGCGCGCCCGCCCGGTCGAACTGCTCGGCGATCTTCACCACCGACTCGTCCTTCTTCGCCGAGTCCTTGTCCACGTACGGCTGGCCGGTGACCAGCACCACCGCCTCGGCGGCGCCGGAGATCTTGTCCTCCGGGGTGAGGTAGCCGGCGGTGGCGTACTGCTGCAGCACGCTGTTCCGGTCGGCGTCGCCGACCGGGGCGCTGCCCGCCGGTCGCTCCACCAGGACGTTGGCCAGCAGTGCGCTGGAGGTCTCGACGCCGTGCCCGTTGCCGGGCAGGTTGGCGGTGGGGGCGCTGTTCGGGCGGGCGGCGGTGACCGCCAGCTCCAGCAGGTTGTTGTTGCTGTCCGGGTTGATGAACTTGTCCTGCACGTCGATCCGGCCGGTGACGTCGGCCCCGGCGGTGCGGAGCATCTTGATGACGCCCTCGGTCTGGTCCCGGCCGCTGGGCAGGGTGAGGACCAGCACCCGACGGCCGTTGAGCTTGCCGGGCAGGACGAGCTGCGCCATCTCAGCGGCGAAGTCCTCCTCGGTCTCCAGCTGCTTCTGCATGTCGTTGACCGACTGGCGCATCAGCGAGTTGTCCTTGCGCAGGCCGTTGACGTTCTCCCGGAGCGAGTCGGCGACGGGCCCGTTGAGGGCGGCTGTGCCGACCACCAGGCCGATCGCCAGCGCAAGGAAGACCGCGGTCAGGGACACCACGTGGTAGCGGAAGTTGATCACGCTTGCAGCCTCTTGATCGTCGGGGAAGCTAGAAGAGCTGGCCGAGCTGGAACACGAAATTGTCCCACCATTCGGAGACCACGCCCAAATACGCCTTCCCGACGGTGGAGACCGCCACCGCGGAGGCCATCGCGGCCACCGCCGAGAGGACCAGCAGCAGCAGCGAGGAACCGGAGATGCTCTGCCGGTAGAGCCGGCTGACCCCCTTGGCGTCGACCAGCTTGCCGCCCACCTTCAGCCGGGTCAGGAACGTCGACGCCATGCCGCCGCGGCCCTTGTCGAGGAACTCCACCAGGGTGGCGTGGGTGCCGACGGCCACCAGCAGCGAGGCGCCCTTCTCGTCGGCCAGCAGCATGGCCAGGTCCTCGCTGGTGGCCGCCGCCGGGAACGTGATCGCGGGGACGCCCAGGCCGTTGACCCGGGGCAGGCCCGGCGCGCGCCCGTCCGGGTAGGCGTGCACGATCACCTCGGCGCCGCAACGGAGCACGTCGTCGGTGACCGAGTCCATGTCGCCGATGATCATGTCGGGGGTGTAGCCCGCCTCGACCAGCGCGTCGGCCCCGCCGTCGACGCCGATCAGCACCGGCTTGAACTCGCGGATGTAGGGCCGCAGCACGTCCAGGTCGGCCTTGTAGTCGTAACCACGGACCACGATCAGACAGTGCCGGCCCTGGATCTGGGTCTGGATCTCCGGCACGCCGACGCCGTCGAGCAGCAGGTCGCGTTCCTGCTTGAGGTAGTCCATCGTGTTGGCGGCGAACGCCTCCAACTGCACCGACAGACCCTCCCGGGCGTCGGCCATCGACTTGGCCACCGTCTCGGCGTCCTGCAGCGCGCCGTGCGCGACCGGCTCGTCGCCGACGAAGACGGTGTTGCCCTCGATCCGCACCAGGTCGCCCTCGCGGACCTGCTCGAAGACGCTCTCCCCGAGGTCGTCGAGCAGCGGGATGCCGGCCGCGACGAGCACCTCGGGGCCGAGGTTGGGATAGCGGCCGGAGACCGACGGCTTGGCGTTGAGCACCGCCGCGACCCCCACCGCGACCAGCGAGTCGGCCGCCACCCGGTCCAGGTCGACGTGGTCGATGACCGCGATGTCGCCGGGACGCAGGCGACCGACCAGTCGCTTCGTCCGGCGGTCGAGGCGCGCGGTGCCGAGGATCGAGCCCGGTTCCGCGTTCCGGTTCCGGCGCAGTGTGGGTAGACGCATCGTGACCATCCTGGCATGTGGGGCAGGTAATGCTGTCGCGACATGCCTGAGCAGGGCCGCCTACCCAGGGAAGCACACCGGGACGCGCCCCGGTGTGCTTGCGCTCACAATCGGGGCATCACGGACGCCTTTCCTTGGCCGCCACGGCCAGGAGTTCCTCGGCATGGGCGATACCCAGATCGGAGTCCGGCAAACCGGCGAGCATCCGGGCCAGCTCGCGGGCCCGCTCCGTGTCCTCCACCACCCGCACGCCGCTGGTGGTGACCGCGCCGCCGGTGTCCTTCGCCACCACCAGGTGCCGGTCGGCGAACGCGGCGACCTGCGGCAGGTGGGTGACCACGAGCACCTGGTGGCTACGGGCCAGCCGGGCCAGCCGGCGGCCGATCTCCACCGCGGCCTGGCCGCCGACACCGGCGTCGACCTCGTCGAAGACCAGCGTGGGCGGGCCACCGGAACCGGCGAACACCACCTCGATGGCGAGCATCACCCGGGACAGCTCACCGCCGGACGCACCCCGCTGCAACGGCAACGCCGGCGCCCCCGGGTGGGCGAGCAGCCGCAGCTCGACCTCGTCCGCGCCGTCCGCGCCGACACCCGCCTCGACGCCGTTGACCGGCAGGCTCGGCTCGGACCGCCCGGCCGGCCGGGGCAGCACCGCCACCTCGATCCGCGCGTGCGGCATGGCCAACCCGGCCAGCTCGACGGTGACCTGCTCGGCGAAGCGGACCGCGGCCTCGTGCCGGGAGCTGGAGACCCGCCCGGCCAGGTCGGCCACCTCACCGGCCAGCCGGGACGCCTCGCGGTCCAGCTCGTCCAGCAGCTCGTCGGAGGTGTCCAGGTCGGACAGCCGGGTGCGGGCCCGCTCGGCCCAGGCCACCACGCCGTCGACGTCGTCGGCGTACTTGCGGGTCAGCGCGCGCAGCGCGGCCCGCCGCTCGTAGATGGTCTGCAGGCGGGCCGGATCGGCGTCCAGCGCGGCCAGGTAGGTGGACAGCTCGGCGGACACGTCGGTGACGAGCGTCGCGGCCTCCTCCAACCGGGCCGCCAGCTCGCCCAGCGCCGGGTCGGTGCCGGCCTGCGCCTCCAGCGTGCGCCGGGCCGTGCCGAGCAGCGCGGTTGCGTCCGGCGCCTCGTCGGTGGCCTCCACGCCGCCGGCCACGCACTGCTGCGCCACCTGCGCCGCGGTGCGCAGCCCCTCGGCGTGCTCCAGCCGCTGGGCCTCCGCCTTCAGCTCGTCGTCCTCCCCCGGCTGCGGATCGACCCGGGTGATCTCGTCGAGGCCCAGCCGCAGCAGGTCGGCCTCCTGGTTGCGTTCGCGGGCGTTACGCCGCCGGTCGGCCAGGTCGTCGACCACCGTGCGCCACCGGCCGTACGTCTCGCGCAACGCCTCGAGCAGCTTCTCGTGCTCCGGGCCGGCGAACCGGTCGAGCGCGGCCCGCTGCTCGGCCGGACGCAGCAGCCGCAGCTGGTCGGACTGCCCGTGCACCGCCAGCACCTGCTCGCCGACCTCGCCCAGCGTCGACACGGGCATGCTGCGCCCGCCCAGGTGGGCGCGGGAGCGGCCCTCGACGGTGACGGTGCGGCTCAGCAGCAGCGAGCCGTCCTCGTCGGGCTCGCCGCCGGCGTCGATGATCCGGGCGTGCACCGCCTCGGCCACCCGCCCGCGCAG
>NZ_CADEAU010000478.1 GCF_902825405.1 Micromonospora maritima
CCCGCGCGGTTCCCGGACGTGGCCGCGCTCGTGGCCGCCGTCGCCGACGGCACGCCGGCCCCCGACGCGGTCCTGCTGCCCGTCGGGACCAACGGCTGGCCCGCCGCGACCGGCGCCCATCCGTCGCGTCCGGCCGAGGGCGATCTGTCGAGCCCGACCGGTGTCGAACTCTCGAACCCGGCCGAGGGCGATCTGCCGGGCCCGGACGACGGTGACCTGGCCGGCTCGGGCCGTGGCGACCTGCCCGACCGGGTGCGGGCGGTGACGACGGCGGTGCTGGCGACCGTGCGAGCCTGGCTTGCCGCCGACGAGCTGGGCGACTCGCGGCTCGTGGTGGTGACGCGGAGCGCGGTCACCACCGGCGACGACGACCGCCCGGCCGATCCCGCCGGCGCGGCGGTGTGGGGGCTGCTGCGCTCGGCGCAGTCCGAGCACCCGGACCGGATCGTGCTCGCCGACGTCGACCGGGACGCCGACACCGGCACGCTGGCGCCGCTCGCCGCGGCCGGCGGGCAACTCGCGCTGCGCGACGGCGACGTCCTGGCTCCCCGCGTCGTCCGCCCGGCCGGGGACCGGCTCGTCCCGACGGCCGGCCGCTGGCACGTGGCGGCCGTCGACCCCGGCACCATCGACGGCGTCGACCTGCGTAGCTCCGACGCGCCCGCGTTGGCGGCGGGTGAGGTGCGGGTGGCGGTGCGGGCGGCGGGGGTGAACTTCCGGGATGTGTTGATCGCGTTGGGGATGTATCCGGATCCGGTGGCGGTGATGGGTAGTGAGGGTGCGGGGGTGGTGCTGGAGGTCGGGCCGGGTGTGTCGGGTCTGGTGCCGGGTGATCGGGTGTTCGGGTTGTTCGAGCCGGGTTTCGGTCCGGAGGTGGTGGCGCGGCGGGATCGCATCGCGCGGGTGCCGGTGGGTTGGTCGTGGGTTGAGGCGGCGTCGGTGCCGGTGGTGTTCCTGACCGCGTGGTACGCGTTGCGGGACCTGGCGGGTCTGCGTGCCGGTGAGTCGGTGTTGATCCATTCGGGTGCGGGCGGGGTGGGGATGGCGGCGATCCAGATCGCCCAGCATCTCGGTGCGACGGTGTATGCGACGGCGAGTCCGGGGAAGTGGGACACGTTGCGTCGGTTGGGGGTTGCGCAGGGGCGGATTGCGTCGTCGCGGTCGACGGAGTTCGAGGGGGCGTTCCTCGCCGCCAGTGGCGGCGCGGGTGTGGATGTGGTGTTGGACGCGTTGGCGGGGGAGTTCGTGGACGCGTCGTTGCGGTTGTTGCCGCGCGGCGGCCGGTTCGTGGAGATGGGCAAGACCGACGTCCGCGACCCCGAGGCGGTGGCCCGGGAACACGCGGGCGTCACCTACCGCGCGTTCGAACTCAACTCCGCAGGCGGCGAGCGCCTCGGGCAGATGCTCACCGAACTCCTGGAGCTGTTCGAGCGGGGCGCGCTGCGACCGCTGCCCCACCGCACCTGGGACGTCCGGCAGGCCCGGACCGCCCTGCGGCACATCAGCCAGGCCCGGCACGTGGGCAAGGTCGTGCTCACCGTCCCCGCCACCGCCGACCCGGACCGCGTCACACTGGTCACCGGCGCCAGCGGCACCCTCGCCGGCCTGGTCGCCCGGCACCTGGTGGCCACCGGGCAGTCCCGCAACCTGCTCCTCGCCGCCCGCCGTGCCCCCGCCGACGACCCGGCGTACGCGGCCCTGGCCGACGAGCTGACCGCCGCCGGGGCGCGGGTACGGGCCGTCGCGGTGGACCTGACCGACCCGGCGCGCGTCACCGACCTGGTCGCCGGAGAGGATCTGACCGCCGTCTACCACTGCGCCGGCGCCATCGCCGACGCCACCGTCACCGGGCTGGACGACGACGCGCTGGACCGGGTGATGCGACCCAAGGTGGACGCCGCCTGGGCCCTGCACCAGGCCACCGCCGGCCACGACCTGGCCGCGTTCGTGCTGTTCTCGTCCGTCGCGGCCACGCTCGGCACACCCGGACAGGGCAACTACGCCGCCGCCAACGCGTTCCTCGACGCCCTCGCCACCCACCGCCGCGCCCACGGCCTGCCCGCGGCCAGCCTCGCCTGGGGCCTCTGGGCCACCACCAGCGCGATGACCGCGCACCTCGACGACGGCGAACACCGCCGCGCCATCCGCGCCGGCAGCGCCCCGCTCACCGACACCGAAGGGCTTGCCCTGCTCGACGCGGCGGCCCGCCACGGCGGCGCGCACGTCGTCCTGATGAAGGTGCCGACCACCCCCGACCCGGCCCGCGTGCCCGCGCTGCTGCGCGACCTGATCCGTCCCGCCCGGCGGCGCGCCGCCACGCGTACCGGAGGGGACCTGTCGCTGGCCGACCGGCTCGCGGCGCTCAGCCCGGCCGCCCGGCGCGGCCACCTCCTCGACCTGGTCGCCGCCGCGGTGGCCGCGGTACTCGGGCACCGCAGCGCCGACGGCGTCGACCCGCAGCGCCCGTTCCGCGAACTCGGCTTCGACTCGCTCACCTCGGTCGAACTGCGCAACCGGCTGGCCGCCGCCACCGGCCTGCGGCTGCCCGCCACCGTCGCGTTCGACCACCCCACCCCCGCCGTGCTCACCGAGCACCTCGACCGGGAGATCGGCGGGCGGACCGCGCCGACCGCCACGCCCGCCGCCGGGACCACCACCGCCGTCGACGAGCCGATCGCCGTCGTCGGCATGGCCTGCCGCTTCCCCGGGGACGTCCGCACCCCCGAGGACCTGTGGGACCTGGTCACCGCCGGCGCCGACGTGATCGCGCCGTTCCCCACCGACCGGGGCTGGGACCTCACCGTCCTCGGCGACGACGCCGACCGGGCGGCGCCCCGGCACGGCGGCTTCCTCTACGACGCCGCCGACTTCGACGCCGCCTTCTTCGGCATCAACCCGCGCGAGGCGCTGGCCATGGACCCGCAGCAGCGGCTGCTGCTGGAGACCTCGTGGGAGGCGCTGGAACGCGCCGGCGTCGACCCGCTCACCGTCCGGGGCAGCGCCACCGGCGTCTACGTCGGCCTGATCTACCACGACTACGCCGGCACCGCCGTCGGCGCCGGCGACGACCTGGACGGGTACGTCGGCAACGGCAGCGCCGGCAGCGTCGCCTCCGGCCGCATCTCCTACCTGCTCGGCCTGGAGGGCCCGGCCGTCACCGTCGACACCGCCTGCTCCTCGTCGCTGGTCGCGCTGCACCTCGCCGCCCAGGCGCTGCGCCAGCAGGAGTGCGAGCTCGCGCTCGCCGGTGGCGTCACCGTCATGTCCACCCCCGGCATGCTCGCCGAGTTCTCCCGCCAACGCGGCCTGTCCCCGGACGGGCGGTGCAAGGCGTTCGGCGCCGACGCCGACGGCACCGGCTTCGCCGAGGGCGTCGGCATGCTGCTGTTGCAACGCCTCTCCGACGCGCGCCGCGACGGCCGCCGGATCCTCGCCGTGCTGCGCGGCAGCGCGGTCAACCAGGACGGCGCGAGCAGCGGCCTCACCGCCCCCAACGGGCCGTCCCAGCAACGGGTCATCCGGCAGGCCCTGGCGAACGCCCGGCTGGAGCCGGCCGACGTGGACGTGGTCGAGGCGCACGGCACCGGCACCGCGCTCGGCGACCCGATCGAGGCGCAGGCGCTGCTCGCCACGTACGGGCAGGGCCGGGACACACCCCTGCTCCTGGGCTCGGTCAAGTCGAACATCGGGCACACCCAGGCCGCCGCCGGCGTCGCCGGCGTGATCAAGATGATCCTGGCCATGCGGCACGGCGTGGTCCCGCCGACGCTGCACGCCGACGAGCCGTCCCCGCACGTCGACTGGACCGCCGGCGCGATCACCCTGGCGCACCGGGCGCAGCCCTGGCCCGCCGTGGACCGACCTCGGCGCGCCGCCGTGTCGTCGTTCGGCATCTCCGGCACCAACGTGCACGCCGTCCTGGAACAGGCCCCCGAACCGGCCCCCGCCCCGCCCGTGCCCGCGCCCGCACCCGCCGCCGGCGACCTCGGCGTCCCGTGCGTGCTCTCC
>NZ_CADEAU010000479.1 GCF_902825405.1 Micromonospora maritima
GGTGCGGGCCGGTGCGGGCGCCTTCGCCGCGGCACCCGGGATCCCGGCCCCGCACGGTCTGCGGGCCGCCGCCGCGCATCCGCTGATCGCGCTGCCGTTGCAGGCGACCGCGCTCGCGGTGCTCGTCGCCGTGCTCCCGGCCGCCGGTGTGGACCTCTTCGCCGCGCCGGGTCTGGCCGGCCCGGCGATCACGGTCGCGGTGCTCGGCGTGTCCGCGATCGGGGTACGCCACGCGTTGCGGCACAGCCGGCTCGCCGAGCGGGCACTGCCGCAGGCGAAGACGACGGCGGTGTCAGCGCGTCCGGCCGGCGCCCTGCACGTATAGCAGCTCCAGGATCGCCCGGGTCGCCTCGAACCAGCGGTCCAGCCAGCCCGGCGGCGGGACACTGCCCTTCGGGGGCAACTCCATCAGCAGGCCGCGCAGGAGCGGGTGGTCCACCAGGGACTCCTGCTGCTCCATCGGCCAACCGCTGGGCGGGAAGGACGGCTCGGTGAGCGGGTTGGGGTCGAGCGACGGCAGCGAGAGCGGCCCGGCGGACTGCTCCGGCGCGGTGGCCATCTCCTCGCCCTCGGTGGAGACCACCTCGGTGAGGACGGTGTCCCGGCGCGCCCCGCGGTATTTTCCACCGAACCGCTCGGGCTTTCCCGGGCCGTTCGTGAGGTTCTCTGAACCGATCGTCGTCATCCGTCTCGCCTGCCTCGTTCGGTTGCCGATCCGTGCGGTTCAACGAGGCGGAACGGAACTGGCGACGGGTGGCCGGCACCGGCCGGTACGCGAACGAAATGGTCCCGCCCGGCGACGCTGCCGGGCGGGACCACGCTTTCGGTGACGATCAGCTCCGGCCGAACGCACCGCCCCTGGCGCGGGCGACGAAGGCGTGCCAGTCGCCCGGGGCGAAGACCAGGGCCGGGCCCGTCTTGTCCTTCGAGTCCCGGACTCCGACCGCCCCGGTCACGTACGCGACCTCGACGCAGTTGTCGCAGTTCGGCCCGCTCTTCGAGCTCTTGAACCACGTCGCCTGCGTCAGGTCCACGGGGAACTCCTTGGTCGCCATTTCCACAGTGGCTCCTCTGCCAGTTTCGCGATGTGTGCGATGGATTCCTCCGGGCGAATGGCCGCTGCTCGAATGTGATCGAAGATGAAGCTGTACTTCTGCAGTTCGTCGCTCTTCTCCAGGAAGAGCCCACCCGTGGCGTTCTCCGCGTACACGACATCGGGATCACTCGGTTCGGGGAAGCTGAGGATGGTGAAGGTGCCGTCCATGCCGGCGTGCGCGCCCACCTCGAAGGGCAGGACCTGCACCGTCACGTTCGGCAGTTGGGCCACCTCCACCAGCCGCTTGAGCTGGCCACGCATCACCACGTCGCCGCCCACCGGCCGGCTCAGCACCGCTTCATCGAGCACCACCCACAGATCGACCGGATCGTCCTGGGTCAACAACGACTGACGGCCCAGACGGACACGCACCCGTTGTTCGACCTGTTCGGCGGTGAAGTCCGGCCGGGCGGCGCGGATCATCGCCCCGGCGTACTCCTCGGTCTCCAGCAGGCCCGGCACGACCTGCTGCTCGTACGCCCGGATCGAGCTGGCGGCGGCCTCCAGGCCGACGTACGCCCCGACCAGCACCGTGCTGTACGGATGCCACCAGCCCTTCTGCCGGGCCTCACGGGCGATCTGCACCAGCTCGTCGCTCTCCGCGCCCACCACTCCGTAGATCCGGAGCATGTCCCGTACGTCGCGGGGCGTGGCGGTGGTGTGCCCGGTCTCGATCCGGGAGACCTTGGACGCCGAGCACTCCAGTTGCTCGGCGACCGCCTCGATGGTGATGCCGGCGGCCTCCCGCTGCCGGCGGAGTTCCGCACCCAGCCGGCGCCGGCGGATGGTCGGGCTGCGCCGTTCGCTCATGACGCCGCCCACCGGCTCGCGGGACCAGGACTCACAGACACCCGGCTACCTCCGGTCGGTCGCGCCCCGGTTCGGCACCCGCCGTGGGCGCGACCCGGGGGCGGCGGGCGAGCGTTCGCGGCAGGGGATGGTGCCGGTCGTCGACCGGCCGCGTCGGGCGAAACCGGCGTCCAGTGTGCCGTTTGGGTACCTGACGGTTCAAGCGTCCCGTTCACGTGTCCGACTCACCTATCGGCAAAAGTCGACGTGCAACTTGCATCGAGCAGGTCGCTGATGCACTCTGTCGGTATGGCACGGGTTACTCACCGTCTTCGCATGATCTCCGGGCGTGGTGACACCACGGTCCGCGGGACGGCCGGAGGGGAGCCGTCCCGCGCCGTGAGACCTGCCCCGGGGTGAAGACCCCGCCGCTGCACGCCAGCTCGGCTGCGGCGGCGGGAGCGGTAACCGGGAGCAGCCGGGTGATGGTCGGGTGGCGGTCCGCCACCGCGGGTACGGCCCGACCAGCACCGACCTACAGACCGCCGGTCCACCGAGGTAGACCCCCCGTCACCGGACCGCACCGACCCCCGTTCAGCCTTGCCGGCACCGACCGCCGGCCGAACCTTCCCAGGAGCCCATGTGCTTCCCCGCTCCGGTGACGTACTGCACGTGACTCGCGCGGCGAGTGTCCAGTTCTTCCGACCGATCATGTTCCGGGTGATCCGGGTGCTCGACTGGCCGACCTACGACGGTTGGCTCTGGCTCGACGGCTACGAGTTGAACGCGGCGGGGGACGCGGTCAACCGGCGGTCGATCTTCGTACTCCAGGACGGGTTGCGGCAGGTCCAGGCCGCGCCGGTCCCTCGTCAGCACACCGTACGGACGGCCCGACGTCCGGTGGTCCGGACTCCGGTCCGGGTGAGCTGACCTCACGATTCCCGGTCGGGAGGGCGTGCCGTCGCCATAGAATCGGTACGCCCACCCCGGCAACGTTCCACCCCGCGCGCCACGGACCCTGAACCTGGGATGGTCATGGTCAATCTGCCCGCCGCGCGGCGGCACCACCGGTCCCGTGTCGGCTATGCCCTCGGGCTCTTCCTCTTCCTCGGCCTCGCGACCGTGCTCGCGCTCGTGGTCCGCCATCCGGCCTTCTCCGCCACCCAGCAACTCGCCGAGCCCGTGCCCGCCCCGGAGATCACCGTCGCCGGGGAGGGCGCGCGCTCGGCCGGCGAGGCGGCGGAGGCCGAGCCGTACGGGGACGAACCCGACGCCGACGAGCGGAACGGTGCCGGGTCGGCGACGGCGGACGACGTCGACGACGAGCCCGACGACGACCAGGCGGGCTCCGGAGCCGGGGAGGGCGCGCTCGCCGACCGCCCCACCGGCTCGACCGACCTCAGCCGGTCGCTGTTCTACTCCGGCCTGCTCGGGCTCGCCATCTCGCTCGCCGGGCTCGGCCTGGTGGGCACCCGACGCCGCCAGTGGTGAGCGTCAGGGCGTGGTGGTCGCCGGAGCGGAACTCGGGGTGGTCGCGCCGGTGGTGGGCCTGGCCGCCTCGGCCACCACGAGCGTGACCCGGTCGCCCTCGCCGACGGAGTAGCCGGCCTCCGGATCGGTGGAGATCACCGTTCCGGCCGGCCGGTCCGACGGCCGGCGCTGCACCCGGTAGTCGACACCGAGACGGTCCAGCGCCGCGCGGGCGGCGGACTCGGGCAGCCCCACCAGCGGCGGCATCGGCACCTCGGCGGGAGGCGTGGTGGTCGGGGGCGTGCTCGGCGGGGAACTGCTCGGCGACGCGCTCGTCGGCGCGGCGCTGGTCCGCGCCGAGGTGCTGGGCACCGCCGACGGCGCCGGACCCGGATCGTCGTTCCGCTCGGCGGCGCGCAGCGCCAGCCACACCCCGGCCGCGATCAGACCGATCAGGACCAGCGCCAGGACGCCCAGCAGGATCGGCATCCACCAGCGGCGTCCGGCCTGCTCGTCGCCGTACCACTCGGCGCCCGGTTCCGGGTAGCCGGCCGGTCGTGGCGGTGGCACGCCCGCGCGCCCGGACCACGCCGCGCCGCCGACCGGCTCCTGGAGATCGGAAGAGCGTC
>NZ_CADEAU010000480.1 GCF_902825405.1 Micromonospora maritima
CGACCCGGCCGCGCTCCGGTGTGCGCTCACCCCGGCCGCGAGCTGCCGGGCGGCGTCGGCGAGATCGGTGACGACCAGGCCGGCCCGGAACCCGAAGGGCCGCCGTCCCACCGCCAACGTCCAGCAGACGTCGCCGAGGGTGGCCGGGACGTCGGGCGCCCCGCCGGCCGCCAGTTCGGCCAGCGCGTCGGCCAGCCGGGCGGCGGTGGCGTGCAGCGCGGCCTCGGTCGGCGCGGACAGGACGAGCAGGTCGGGTCCCGAGGGCCCCGGCGCGGGGGAGACCGGCTGGTGCGCCTGCTCCACCACGACATGGGCGTTGGTGCCGCCGAGCCCGAACGAGTTGACCCCGGCGCGACGAGGCCGGCCGTCGGTCACCCACGGCCGGGACCGCACCGGCACGTACAACCCGGTGCCGTCGAGACCGGCGTCGGGGCCGGGCCGTTCATGGTGCAGGCTCGCCGGGAGCACGCCGTGGCGCACCGCGAGCACCGCCTTCACCAGGCCGGCCACGCCCGCCGCGGCGTCCAGGTTGCCGATGTTGGTCTTCACCGAACCGACCGCGCAACCGCCCGCGGTGATGGGTCCGAAGGCCCGGCGGAGTGCTTCCAGCTCGATCACGTCGCCCAGCCGGGTGCCGCCGCCGTGCGCCTCGACCAGACCCACCGTGTCGGGCTCCAGGCCGCCGGCCGCCCACGCCTCGGCTATCGCGGTGACCTGCCCGTCCACCCCCGGGCTGGCGAAGCCGGCCCGCGCCGCGCCGTCGTTGGTCACGGCCCATCCGCGCAGCACGGCGTGGACGTGGTCACCGTCGGCCAGCGCGTCCTCCAGCCGGCGCAGCACCACGACCGCCCCGCCGTTGCCGTAGACCGTGCCGTCGGCCGTGGCGTCGAACGCCCGCAGGTAACCCGTCGGCGAGGTCTGGTCGCCGGGCCGGGCGAGGTAGCCGACCTGGTCGACCGACGTCACCGCGACGCCGCCCGCGAGCGCGACGTCACAGCGGTAGTCGAGCAGGCTCTGCGCGGCCAGGCACACCGCGACCAGCGAGGACGAACAGGCGGTCTGCACCGCGACGCTCGGCCCGGTCAGGTCCAGCGCGTAGGACACCCGGGTGGGCAGGTAGTCCGCGCTGCTGCCCGGCGGCCAGGTCCACCGCTCGCCGGCCGGCAGGGCGGGCAGCACGTTGCCGAGCAGGTAGCGGTTCGGCGCCGCCCCGGCGAAGACCCCGCCCACCACGTCACCCGAGCAGGTGTGCCCCGCGTGTTCCAGGGCGGACCAGCACAGTTCGAGGAAGATCCGTTGCTGCGGGTCGAGCCGGGCCGCCTCCTCGTCCGAGTAGCCGAAGAACTCCGCGTCGAAGTCCGCCAGCCCGTCGAGACGGCCGAACACCGGCACGTACCCGGGATCGGCCCGCAGCTCCGTCGACGGCCCGGCCGCGTCCCACTCGTCGGGCCGCCACCGTCGGACCAGGTCGCGCCCGTCGCGGACCGCGCGCCACAGCTGGTCGACGTCGGGCGCGCCGGGGAACCGGCCCGCCATGCCGACCACCGCGATCGCGCCGGCGCCGGCTTGCGGCCCGGTGGTCACGAGGTCCTCCGTCGTCGGGCCGCCATCCGGTCCCGGGCCAGCCGCGCCGGGTCCGTCACCGCGCCGGCCAGGTGGGCGCCGAGCGCGGCGGCGTTCGGGTGGGCGAACAGGGAGACCAGCGGGACGGGGCGGCCGAGAGCGCGTTCGAGCTCCTGCTGGAGGCGGGCGAGGTGCAGAGAGTGGGCGCCGGCGTCGAAGAAGTTCTGCTCGACGCCGAGCGGTCGTCCGCCCGAGACGGCCCGCCACGCGTCGACCACGACCCGCTCCTGCGGCGTACGCGGTGGGGCCGGGGCGTCGGTGTCGACGGGTGGGGGCACCGGGAGGGCCTTCACGTCCACCTTGCCGGTGGAGGTGAGCGGGAACCCGGGCAGCACCACGACGCGCTGCGGCACGAGGTAGTGCGGCAGCGCGGCGGCGAGCGCGCGGCGCAGCGTCGCCGGGTCGGGGGTGCCGTCACCGGACGGGGTGACCCAGGCGAGCAGCTCCTTGCCGGCCGGACCGTCCACGGCGGCCGCCACCGCCAGGGCCACCTCCGGGCGGGCCCGCAACCGGGCCTCCACCTCTCCCGGCTCCACCCGGTAGCCGCGTACCTTCACCTGTCGGTCCAGCCGGCCCAGGTAGGCGAAGCCCCCGTCGGGCAACCGCCGGCCGAGGTCACCGGTGCGGTAGGTGCGGGTGCCGTCGGAGTGGGTGAGGAACCTGCTGGCGTTCCACACCGGATCGCCGCCCTGGTAGCCCGGGGTCAGGTGCCGGCTGCGGATGCCGATCTCCCCGGTCAGGCCCAGGACGCCACCGTCGGCGTCGAGCAGGTCCACGCTCACCCCGTCGAGCGGCCGGCCGATCGGCACGGTGGCGGTGTCGGGCAGCTCGTCGTCGACGGCCAGGTGGTTCTGCACCGCGAAACTGATCTCGGTGGCGCCGTAGCCGTTGACGAACACGCAGTGCGGGCCGATCCGCTCGCGGCAGCGCAGAACGTCCTGTCGGGTGGTCTCCTCGCCCCCGAGCACGACCGCGCGGATCCGGCGCAGCCGGCCGTCGGCCCCCGCCGGGACGTCCAGCAGCTGCCGGTACAGCGTGGGGGTCGAGTGGTAGACGGTCACCTCCCGGTCGACGAGCGCGGCGGCCAGGTGGCCGAGCCCGCGCCCGCGGACGTCCACCGGCACCGACGTGGCCCCGTTCAGCAGGGCGCTGAACATGTCGGTCACGGCCATGTCGAAGCCGAACGACGTCAGCAGGCTGACCCGGTCCGAGGGGCCGATGCGCAGGTTGTTGGTGTGGGTCGAGACCTGGAACAGCAGGTTGCGCTGGGTCTGCGTGACGCCCTTGGGCTGTCCCGTGGAGCCGGAGGTGTAGAGCACGTACGCCTCGGCGTCCGGATCCGCGGCGG
The DNA here is from genome assembly GCF_902825405.1 of Micromonospora maritima. Classification (GTDB taxonomy): domain Bacteria; phylum Actinomycetota; class Actinomycetes; order Mycobacteriales; family Micromonosporaceae; genus Micromonospora; species Micromonospora maritima. The sequence continues at coordinate 2,972 of NZ_CADEAU010000480.1, forward strand.
GCACCGGCAGCTCACCCGAGGTGGGCAGCGCGGACACGTCGACCACCGGGGTGTCCGGGATGCCGGCGGCCGACAGCGCCTCGCTCGCGAGCCGGCGGTGCCCGGCCGTGGTGAGCAGGGCCACCGCGCCGCCGAGCATGGCGGCGAGCCGGGCCGCCGGATAGCCGGTGTCCAGCGGGACGTACGAGCCGCCGGCGCTGAGGGTGCCCAGGATCGCCGCGACGGTGGCCGTGCCGTGGTCGAGCAGCAGCCCGACCCGGCCCCTCCGACGGCCGGTCACCCGGTCCAGCTCCGCCGCCACGCCCGCCGCCGCGCCGGCCAGCTCGCGGTAGGTGAGCACCGCGTCGTCCCCGTGCACGGCGATCCGGTCGGGGTGTCGCCGTACCTGCTCGTGGAAGCGGGCCGGGACCCCGGCGTCGAGCACCTCCGGGGAGACGGGGCGATGGTCGGGCGGGCCGGTGTGCGGCAGCCGCAACGGCGGGCGGCGGCCGGCGACGGCCGGGACCGGGAGCAGACCGGCGGCCGGCGTGTCCCGGCCGGACCGCATCGCGGCCAGGACCCGCGCCAGGTCCGTGCCGAGGTCCCGGGCGAGTTGTTCGGGTAGGTCGGCGCGGTGGCCCAGGCGTACCACTACCGCGTCGGCGCCGGCGCCCAGCCGGGCCCGCACGGTGAGGTCCCCGGGGACCAGCTGCGCGGGCGAGTGCCGGGACTCGACCAGCAGGTCACCGATCCGCACGCTCGTCCCGGCCAGCCCGAGCGCGACGTCGGCGGCGAGGCCGGGGGGCACGCCGAGAAGCTCGTCGGTCTCCAGCAGCACCGTCGGCGGCAGGTCCGGCGACGGCTCGGGTCCCTGCGACGCGCGCAGCGAGCGGTGCACCCGGTCGACGAGCTCACCCACGGTGGACGCGGCGCCCGGGCGGAGCCGGCGGACGACCTGGCCGGCGGCGCCGGGGTG
>NZ_CADEAU010000481.1 GCF_902825405.1 Micromonospora maritima
CAGGCCGGGGGAGGCGTCGACGAGCGCGGCCAGCGCCGGCGGGTCGACCGCCAGCACCACGTGCGCGGCGTCCCACACGTCGCCGTCCGCGCCGGTCACCCGCCACCCCTCCGGGGTACGGTCCAGCCGGGCCGCCGGAACGCCGGTGCGCACCCGGCCGCCGTGCTTCTCCACGTACCGGGTCAGCGGCTCCCAGATCGCCGTCGCGTAGTCCTCGTCCGGGCAGTCGAAGGCCAGGCCCTCCGGATTGCCCAGCAGGTAGAAGTGGAACTGGGCGATCATCTCGGCGGCGGACATCTCCGCCTCGTGGTTGAAGAACGAGTGCGAGAAGACCTCGAAGAGCATCGCCCGGGCCCGGTCCGGCAACCGCAGCGAGGTGAGCAGCTCGTCGGCGGTCCGCTCGTCGAACTCGGCGTAGGTGCGCACCGGGTCGTAGGTGAGCAGCGGCAACGCGGCGTCGCGGTCCATCGACCGCAGGTCCGCCAGGCGCAGGCTCGGGCTGCGCAGCAGCAACGCCAGCAGGTTGGCCGGCGGGGCCGGCGGCAGCTTGCCGAACTCCTCGGTCGGCCACTGCGCGGACAGGATCGGATAGCCCGGGATCGGCTTGAGGAAGCCCAGCGTCGGGTCGATCCGGCGCAGGATCGAGCGCCAGTTCCAGTACTGCCGGAAGAAGGCGTGGAAGCCGTGCTCGTTGCGCTGGGCGCCGTCCGGCAGCTCCTCCGGCCAGGCGCCGAGCCGGCCGCCGAGGTGCGGCGCGGCCTCCAGCACGGTCACCTCCACCCCGCGCTCGGCCAGCACCACCGCCGCCGACATGCCGGCGATGCCGCCGCCCACCACCAGCGCCGACACCGGTCGCGGCACGCGCGGGGCGCCCCCGCCGCCCGGGTCCACCACGTGCTCACGTACGCCGATAAGGCGACCTACCACTTGCGACAGACTCACGGGGGCATCCTCCAGTCGGCGGTCCCCCCAGTCTGCCCGAGGTGAAAGGAGGGGGCCCTTTTTAACGCATACGGATGTGCGGGGCCCCTTCTTAACGCCCGGCGGTCCACGCCCCGCGGGCGCCGCGCTCGCACGCGGGGGCAGGTGTTAACAAGGGGCCCTTCCTCTACCGGAGGCGTTAACAAGGGGCCCTTCCTTTCACTGCAGGCAGCGGCGGGGGCGGTCGGAGGGGGGCCAGACGTACTCCAGGTCCGGGGAGACGTCGGTGAACAGCGGGGCGTAGTGGGCGGGGTCCTTGCGCAGCAGCGACGAGCGGTGGCTGCGGTGCAGGTCGTCCCGGCCCAGCCAGGGCGGCAGCTCGCCGGCCGAGGCCAGCTCCTCCTGGGTGCGGATCACCGCGATGCCGCAGGCGGCGGCGAGGTCGGTGGCGAGCGTGCCGGCGCAGGTGTCCGCCCGCCCCGGCTCGCACCAGACCGCGCACATGTCCAGCCCGTACCGGGTCAGGGCCTCCTCGTACCCGGCCCACATCTTCACCGCGGGATGGTTGCGCCAGCCGTAGTCCGGGCGGGTCAGGCCGCGCAGCACCTGGATGGTCTCCACGCGCTGCTTGCCCAGCCGCTTCTGGTCCAGGGTCCGGGCGCTGGCCAGGAAGTCCGGATACGGCAGGAACGTCTGCATGGCGGTGCTCTACCCGTACCCGGCGACGCCATGCGTTCATGATCGAGGGGCTGCGCCCACCGCGAGCGGCTGACTACGATCCGGGCATGGCCGAGCCCCTGCGCGACCGCGCGCGCCGCGCGACCGGCTGGCGGCTCCGGATGAACGGTGACGAACGACCCCACTTCGTCGTCTGCGGCTCCGACCCGCTGGCCTACTGGGTGGTCCGCGCGCTGCTCGCCACCGACGGGGCGCACGGCCAGGTGCGGGTCACGCTCGTGGTGCCGGAGCGCCGCCGGTCCGAGGGTCCGGACGGGCGGGACGTGCCCGGGGTCCGGGTGGTGCGGGCCGACCGGCTCGACGAGGCCGCGTTCCGCCGGGCCGGACTGGCCGACGCGGCCGGGCTGGCCCTGCTGCACCAGGACGACGTGGGCAACATGCACGCCGCGCTCTGCGCCCAGGAGGTCGAGCCCCGGCTGCGCCTGGTGGTCCGGATGTTCAACACCAACCTGGCCGACGGGCTGCGGCAGCTCTTCCCCGACTCGGCGGTGCTCTCCGACGCCTCGATGGCCGCCCCCGCGTTCGTCGCCGCCGCGCTGGGCGAGCTGGCCCCCACCCACTTCCGGCACGCCGGCCGCACGCTCTACGTGGCCCGCCGCGCCGACGTACGCCCGCAGGACGTGGTCTGCGGCCTGGCCGTCACCGACGATCCCGAGCTGGTCCGGGTGCTCCCCGCCGACGAGGCGGCGGCCGACGTGGTGCTCGCCGAGGCGACCGGCCAGCCGCCCGGCACCGAGCTGGCCGCCCGCCGGCTGGTGCGGGCCCGGCGGCGCCGGCAGCCGGTCGAGGTGCTGCTCCGCGCGCTCCGCAGCTTCGCCACCCGCAAGATCGGCATCGCGGTGCTGGTGCTGCTCGGGGTGATCGCGGTGCTCGGCTGGCTCAACGCGCGGGCCGCCGAGGTCAACTGGAGCGAGGCGCTCTATCTCACCCTGGTCACCACGCTCAGCGGCCAGGACCCGGACGTCAACAAACCGGTCGCCGCCCAGGTCATGCAGGTGGTGCTCAACCTGGCCGGGCTGGCGCTGATCCCGCTGATCACGGCCGCCGTGGTCGACGGCATCGTGAACGCCCGGCTGGCCCTGCACGCCGGCCGGATCCAACCCGACCGGTCCGGCCACGTGGTGGTGGTCGGGCTGGGCAACATCGGCACCCGGGTGATGGCGCAGCTGCACGACTTCGGGGTCGAGGTGGTGGCCATCGACCGGAGCGCGGAGGCACGCGGCGCCGCGCTCGCGCACCGGCTGGGGGTGCCGCTGATCGTCGGCGACGCCGGCCGGGAGGAGACGTTGCGTTCCGCCTCGGTGGACACCTGCCAGGCGCTGGTGGTGGTCTCGACCGACGACGGGACGAACCTGCGCGCCGCGTTGATCGCCCGCTCCCTCGACCCCGACCTGCGGGTGGTGCTGCGGTTGTTCGACGGCGACTTCGCCGAGCGCATCCAGCAGGCATTCGGCATCGGCATCTCGCGCAGCGTGTCCTACCTGGCCGCGCCGTCGTTCGCGGCGGCCCTGCTGGACCGCGCGGTGATCGCCACCATTCCGGTCGACCGGCACGCGCTGCTGGTCACCGAGGTCCCGGTGGTGGCCGGCTCCCCGCTGGACGGGCGACCGCTGGGCTCGGTGGCCCGTCCGGGCGAGGTCCGCCTGCTCGCGCACACCCGCACCGGCCAGAAGGCCGACTGGTCCGTCGACCCGCGCATGGTGCTCCAGGCCGGCGACCGGCTCACCGTGGTGGCCCGGCGGGCCGGGCTGACCGCCCTGCTGCGGGAGACCACACCCCCGCCACCTCCCGCGCCGGCCGGGCCCCCTGCGCCGCGTGAGTCGGTGGAGTGAGCCTGCTCAGCGGTGGCGGAGGGCGTACCAGGCGGCGCCGAGGGCGAGCACACCGAAGCCGGCGAGCACGCTGGGCAGCGGCAGGCTGACGGCGAGCAGCAGGCAGCCCACCAGCCCCAGGGCGGCGAGCGCCCGCACCGGCAGCTTCCGCGCCGGGTCCCGCCCCAGCGTCAGCGCCGACGCGTTGGTGATCGCGTAGTAGACCAGCACGGTGCAGCTGGAGAAACCGATCGCGCCCCGGACGTCGCCGAGCGCCACCACGACGATCACCACGGCGGCCACGACCAGTTCGGCGCGGTGCGGCACCCGGTGCCGCGGGTGCACCGCCGCCAGCGCCGCCGGCAGGTCGTGGCGGCGGGCCATCGCCAGCGTGGTGCGGCCGACGCCGGCCAGCAGGGAGAGCAGCACCCCGGTGACCGCGACGGCCGCCC
>NZ_CADEAU010000482.1 GCF_902825405.1 Micromonospora maritima
CGGCCCGGTCGCGGGCGGGCCGACGGCCTCGGTCGCGGGCGGGCCGGCCGTCCGCGCGGTCAGCAGGCTCTCGGTTCTGTCCATGCCGGCAAGCCTCGGAGAGCCCGCTGGCCCGCTCCCGTGAACGGCCTATGCGTCGGCTGTGGATCCCGGCAGCCGGACGGTGAACGCGGTCCGGCCGGGGCGGCTGTCCACCTCGACCCGGCCGTGGTGCGCCTCCACCACGGCGGCGACGATGGCCAGGCCCAGCCCGGTGCTGCCGTGGGCCCGTGAGCGGGAGCTGTCGCCGCGGGCGAACCGCTCGAAGACCTCCGGTTGCAGCTCCTGCGGGATGCCCGGCCCGTCGTCGACCACGCGCAGCTCGACCCCGTCCGGCGCCGGGGCGAGCCGGGTGGTCACGGTGGTGCCGGGCGGCGTGTGCACCCGGGCGTTGGCGAGCAGGTTCGCCAGTACCTGGTGCAGCCGGTGGGCGTCACCGGCGACGGTCAGCGGCTCGTCGGGCAGGTCGAGCTGCCAGCGGTGCTCGGGGCCGGCCACGTGCGCGTCGCTGACCGCGTTCACCGCCATCGCGGTGAGGTCGACCGGTTCGGCGGCGAGCGGGCGGCCCGAGTCCAGCCGGGCGAGCAGCAGCAGGTCGTCGACGAGGCTTGTCATCCGGGTGCTCTCCGACTCGACCCGGCGCAACGCGTGCGCCACGTCGGGCGGCACCTCCTGCCGCCCGCGTCGGGCCACCTCGGCGTAGCCTCGGATGGCGGCGAGCGGCGTGCGCAGCTCGTGGCTGGCGTCGGCGACGAACTGGCGTACCCGCGTCTCGCTGGCCTGCCGGGCGGCGAGCGCGGCGGCGACGTGGCCGAGCATCCGGTTGAGCGCGCCGCCCACCTGCCCGACCTCGGTGCGGGGATCGGTGTCGGCGGCCGGTACCCGCACCGACAGGGCCACCTCGCCCCGGTCCAGCGGTAGCTCGGTGACCCGGGCGGCGGTGGCGGCGACCCGGTTCAGCGGGCGCAGCGTGCCCCGGACGATGAGCGCGCCCAGGCCGCCGGCGATGACCAGCCCGGCACCGATCACCCCGGCCTGCGCCAGCACCATCCACATGACGGTGTCCTCGACCTGGGCCAGTGGGATGGCCAGGACCAGCACGTCGCCGTCGCCGCGCGGGGAGTTCACCGCGATCGCCCGGTACTCCCCCCGGTCACCGACGTCGACGGTGCGGGGGCGGTCGGCGGGCCGTAGCGGGGCGAGCGCGGCCAGGTCGGCGGCGGACACCGCCTCGGCGCTGCCACTCTCCAGCCGGACCTGCCCGGCGGGACTGGCGGACGGCGGCACCCGCACCGCGATCGAGCCCGGCGGGAAACCGCCCGGTGGCGGCGGCGCCCCCTCCGGGCCGGACGGGGCGGGCCGTCCCGCCTGGTCCGGCCGGTACAGGTCGGGGCGGCCGGCCCAGCGTTCGAGGTCGGCCGGGCGCCGGTCGCCGAAGGTGAGCTGGTTGTCGATCTGGCCGATCAGGAAGTGCCGCAGGGCGATCGTGGTCAGCCCGCCGATGCCGACGCTGACCAGGGCCAGCAGCGCCACCACGGAGAGCACCAGCCGCCGGCGCAGCGACCAGCCGGCCAGCCGCCGGCGCAGCCGCCCGCCCCGGTCACTCCGCGGGCTTGAGGACATAACCGGCCCCGCGCAGCGTGTGGATCATGGGTGCCCGGCCGGCGTCGATCTTCTTGCGCAGGTAGGAGATGTACAACTCGACCACGTTGGCCTGGCCGCCGAAGTCGTAGTTCCAGACCCGGTCGAGGATCTGCGCCTTGCTGAGCACCCGACGCGGGTTGCGCATCAGGTAGCGCAGCAGCTCGAACTCGGTCGCGGTGAGCGTGATCAGGTCGTCGCCGCGGCGCACCTCGTGGCTGTCCTCGTCGAGGCTGAGGTCGCCGACGGTGAGCACCGCCTCCTCCCGGGCGGCGACCGCGAACCCGGACCGGCGCAGCAGGGCGCGCAGCCGGGCGATCACCTCCTCCAGGCTGAACGGCTTGGTCACGTAGTCGTCGCCGCCGACGGTGAGCCCGGCGATCCGCTCCTCCACCGCGTCGCGGGCGGTCAGGAAGAGCACCGGCACGCTTGGCGACTGCTCCCGCAGGCGGCGCAGCACCTGGAAGCCGTCGAGGTCGGGCAGCATCACGTCGAGCACCACGGCGTCCGGCCGGAACTGCCGGGCGGCGGTGACCGCCGCCATCCCACTGCCGGCGGTGGTGACCTGCCAGCCCTCGTAGCGCAGGGCCATGGAGAGCAGGTCGGTGAGGGTCGGCTCGTCGTCGACCACCAGCACGCGCACCGGCTCGCCGTCCGGACGGCGCAGCTCGATCCGACCCTGGGCGGCCTGCCCGTTCATGACCATGCTCCCCATCGTGGGCGTACCCGCTGTACCGGGGCTGTCCCGATCCTGTGTACCAGCTGTGCGGGCCGCCCGGGGGGAGGAAGGCGGATCGGTCGGGCCTTCCCCGGCAGGCTACCCGGTGGTAACTTGCCGGCATGTCCATCGACGGTCGTCCCACCGGCCCGCTGGCCGGCAAGGTGGTGCTGGTGACCGGCGCGGCCCGGGGCATCGGCGAGCACACCGCCCGGCTCGCCGCCGCCCGGGGCGCCCGGCTGTCCCTGGTCGGCCTGGAGCCGGACCGGCTGGCCGCGCTCGCCGCCGAGCTGGGTCCCGGACACGTCTGGTTCGCCGCCGACGTCACCGACCAGGCGGCCCTCGCCGAGGCCGTCGACGGCACGGTGGCCGCGCTCGGCGGGATCGACGCGGTGCTGGCCAACGCCGGCGTCGCCAACCGGGGCACGATCGCGGTCGGTGACGTCGAGGCGCTGGTGCGTACCGTCGAGGTGAACCTGGTCGGGGTCGTCCGGACGGCGGCGGCGACCGTGCCGGCGCTGATCGACCGGGGCGGCTACCTGCTGATCGTCTCCTCGGCCGCGGCGTTCGCCGCGCTTCCCGGGATGGCGGCCTACTGCGCGTCCAAGGCGGGCGTCGAGCACTTCGGCACCGCGATCCGGCTGGAGCTGGCGCATCGCGGGGTGGCCGTGGGCACGGCGCACCCGTCCTGGGTGGACACCGACCTGGTCCGCGAGGCGCGGGCCGACCTGCCGGCGTTCGAGAGCGCGCTGGCGAAGCTGCCGTGGCCGATGCGGCGCACCACCACGGTCGCCGAGTGCGCCGAGGCGTTCGTCCGGGCGATCGAACGACGCAGCCGCCGGGTCTACGTGCCACGCGCCGTCGGCGCGGTCCAGGCGGTGCGGTCGTTGCTGGTCAGCCCGCTGGCCGACCGGCTGGTCGGGCGGACCGCACGGGTCACCGTCCCACTGATCGAGGAACAGACCCGGGCCCTGGGCCGGGGATTCGGCGCCAGCACGCCCGGGGCGAACCGGTGAGCGCGCCGGTGGAGGTGGTCTTCGAGCGGCGCGGCGCCGGGCCGCCCCTGGTGCTGCTGCACGGCATCGGCCACCACTGGGGGGCCTGGGTGCCGGTGCTGGACCGTCTCGCCGAGGCGCACGACGTGATCGCGGTGGACCTGCCCGGGTTCGGCCGCTCCCCGGTGCCGAGCGCCGGCCTGCCCGCCGACATGCCGGGGCTGGTGGCCGGGATGGTCGAGTTGTTCGCCGCGCTCGGTCTGGAGCGCCCGCACGTGGCCGGCAACAGCCTCGGCGGCGCGATCGCCCTGGAGCTGGCCGCCACCGGCGCGGTCTCGTCGGCGACCGCGCTGTCACCGGCCGGCTTCTGCACCCCGCGCGAGCTGCGCTGGGCCCTCACCGTGCTCACGCTGCACCGCAACGCGGCCCGGCTGCCCGAGCCGGTGCTGCGCCACCTGTTCGCCGCGCCGGCGCTGCGCGCGCTGGCGATGGGCATGATCCTGGCCCGGCCGGACCGGATGGCGCTG
>NZ_CADEAU010000483.1 GCF_902825405.1 Micromonospora maritima
GACGCGGTCGGCGGCCCGGCCGCGCGGCAGCGACGGGGTGGGCCGCAGCGTCGCGGTCAGTTCGACGGCCTGGCAGGCCGGCACGGCGACCGGGTCGGTCACGCCGTCGGCGGCGCCCAGCACCCGCCCGTCCGGGCCGAGCAGGCGTTCGACCCGGGCGGAGGTGAGGTAGCGGCGGCCCTCGGGCTGGCGTACGGGCAGCACGTCGGAGTAGACCAGGTAGCCGGGATCGGTGTACTCGGTGGCGTGCGACACCCGCCAGCGCTGCCCGTCCCGGTCGAGTTGCAGCAGCCAGGAGGCGGCCTCGCCGGGCACGTCGGCGGCGACCAGCGCCAGCGCGGAGCCGGCGACCTGGCCGGAGAAGAGGATGCCGGAGGAGGGCACGTGCACCCGGTCGTCCACCGGGGACCGCCAGTCCCGCACCGCCTCGGTGATCCCGGCGGTGGCGGCGGCGTCGCGGGCCAGGCTGCCGCGCGGCGGCCAGACCGCCAGCGTGCCGTCCAGGCTGTCGTAGCCGACCCGCAGGTCCTTGGGCTGCCGGTCGGCGACCGGTCCGCAACCGGCCGTGACCAGCAGCAGCGCGGCCAGCGCGGTGCCCGTCGCCGCGCCTCGGCGGGCTGAAACCACCCTGATCCCCTCGCCGGTCGTCGGTCGGAAGCCCACATGGTACGAGACGACCGGTCGCCCGGCCGAGCCCGGCTCACCCGTTCGTCGCGGAACGTGACGCGCGATTCGTGCGCCAATATCCGGCTCCGGTAGACTCCGCCGACTGTGACGCCTGCCGAGACCCGCGGCGCCTCGACGCCGGCCGCCGAAGCCCCGACGGGACCCCGCTCCGTCACCCTCGACCGGCCTCCGGTCACCCGGCCCGACCCGCCGGCCCCCGCCGACCCGACGGACGGGGCCGCGCCCGCCGCGCGTCGCCGGTGGCGGTGGCGGTGGACGCGCCGCCGGATCGACCTCGTCGTGTACGGCGGTTTCCTGCTCGCCGCGATCTGGGTGACGAGCGGCATCTGGGCCGACCCCGCCGGCCGGGTGGCCGCGCTCTACAGCAGCGACCCGGCGCAGGTGCAGTTCTTCCTCGCCCACTCGGTACGGGTGGTGCTGCACGGCGAGTTCCCGTTCTTCACCGAGCAGTTCAACTACCCCGACGGGGTCAACCTGATGGCGAACACCGCCATCCTGGCGCTCGGCATCCCGATGGTGCCGGTGACCCTCCTGTTCGGACCGGCGGTCTCCTTCGTCACGCTCGTCACGCTCGGCCTGGCCGGCACCGCCGCCGCCTGGTACCGGGTGCTCTCCCGGCACCTGGTCCGCCACCGCCCGGCCGCCGCCGTCGGCGCCTGGTTCTGCGGGTTCTCACCGGCCATGCTGTCGCACGCCAACTGGCACCCGAACATCATCAGCCAGTTCCTGCTGCCGTTCATCGTCTGGCGGGTGCTGGTGCTGACCCGGTCGACCCGGCCGGTCCGCGACGGCGCGCTGCTCGCCCTGCTGGTCACCGCGCAGGCGTTCATCAACGAGGAGATCCTGCTCTTCACCGCCCTGGCGCTCGGCGTGTTCCTGCTCGCCGTGCTCGTCCAGCAGCGCGAGCGGTGGGCGGCCGCCTGGCGCCCGCTCGGCACCGGGCTGGCGGTGTGCGCGCTGCTCGCCGGCGCGCTGCTGGCGTACCCGCTCTGGGTGCAGTTCGCCGGGCCGATGGCGTACCACGGGCTCAGTGACACGGTGCGCGACTACGGCAACGACATCGCCGCGTTCTTCGCCCCCGGCTCGCCCACCTTCGGCGGCAACGAGCGGGCCAACGTCAACCTCGCCCCGAACTACTCGGAGGAGAACGCCTTCTTCGGCTGGAGCCTGTCGCTGCTCGCCGTGGGCATCGTGGTCTGGCTGCGCCGGGACGTGGTGGTCCGGGCGCTGGCCGCGACCGGGCTGTTCTTCGCCGTGCTCTCGCTCGGCGAGCGGATCTCCTGGTGGGACCGGGACCTGGTCACCGGGCCGTGGGAGCTGCTGGTGCGGCTGCCGCTGCTGGACGCCGTGGTGCCGACCCGGTTCGGCCTGATCACCGGCGTGACGGTGGCGGTGCTGCTCGCGTACGCGGTGCGCAGCGCCTGGGTGCTGCGGGGCGTGGACCGGCGGACCGCCCGGACGCTGACCGCCGCGGGCCTGGTCTTCGCGCTGCTGCCGATCGCGCCGATGCCGCTGCGGGTCACCACCCGGCCGCCGGTGCCGGAGTTCATCACCGCCGACCGGTGGCGGCAGTACGTCGGGCCGGACCAGACGCTGGTCTCCGTGCCGGTGCCGGCGATGGGCAACACCGACCCGATGCGGTGGGCGGCCAGCACCGACCTCGACTTCAAGATCCCCGGTGGCTACTTCCTCGCCCCGCGCAACGGCGTCACCGGCGACCCGGGCCGCTTCGGCGGCCGGCCCAGCGGCATCGGGGACCTGCTGGAGGAGGTGGCGTCCACCGGGCGTACGCCGAAGCTCGACGACCGGCAGCGCCGCCGCTTCCTCGACGAACTGCGGCACTGGAACGCGGCGGTGGTGGTGCTGCCGCTCAACGAGCAGAACGCCGAGCCGCTGCGCCGGACCGTGGAGCAACTGGTCGGCCCCGGCCGGCAGGAGCTGGACGTGTGGTTGTGGGACGTCCGGACACTGACCAGCCGCTCCGCCTGACCGGGGCGGCCCGCCCCGGCCGCGCGCCCCGGCGCCGGTGGTGGCCCCGCCCGGTCGACGCGCTCGTGGTGGCCGGCTACCTCGGTCTGGCCGTGCTGCTCACCACCGACCAGTGGCGCCGCCCGGAGCGGTTGTTCCACCAGGCCGGCGACCAGATGCTGTTCGAGTGGATGCTGGCCCGGGCGGCCCGCGCGGTGACCGGCGGGGAGAATCCGCTGTGGAGCGCCGCGCTGAACGCCCCGGACGGCGTGAACCTGATGGCGAACACCTCGGTGCTCGGGCTGGGCGTGCCGCTCACGCCGGTCACCGTGGCGTTCGGCTCCCAGGTGGCGTTCCTCGTCGCGGTGACGCTCAGCCTCGCCGGCACGGCCACCGCCTGGTACGCGCTGCTCGCCCGCCGGCTGGTCCGCTCCCGGGCCGCCGCCGCGGTGGGCGGCCTGGTCTGCGGCTTCGCCCCCGGCATGGTGGCGCAGGCCGGGGCGCACCTGCACATGGCCGCCCAGTTCCTGGTCCCGGTGATCCTGGCGCTGGTGTTCCGGCCGGCCACCGACCGGGTCCGCCGCGACGGCGTGCTGCTCGGGCTGGCGGTCGCCTACCAGGTCTTCCTCGGCGAGGAGCTGCTGGTCTTCCTGGCGCTGGCGGCCGGGGTGCTGGCCGGGGCGTACGCGCTGGCCGACCGGGCCGCCGCCCGCCGGCTGGCCCCGGTGGTGGCCCGCCGGCTGGGCATCGGGGCGCTCGTCGCCGGCGTGCTGCTGGCGTACCCGCTGTGGTTCCAGTTCTTCGGGCCGGGCCACTACGACGGGATGCCGTTCCACACCGTCGGGTACCGGCTGGACCTGGCCTCGTACACCGCCACCGCGCGGCAGACCGTCGCCGGGGACGCCCACCGCGCCGGCCTGCTGTCGCCGAACCCGACCGAACAGAACTCGTTCTTCGGGCCGTTCCTGCCGCTGCTGGCGCTGCTCGTGGTGGTGCGGCTGTGGCGCCGGCCGCTGGTGCGCGCGCTCGCCGCGTGCGGCCTGCTGTTCGCGCTGCTCTCGCTCGGCTCCAGCGTGGTGCTGAACCGCCACGACACCGGCGTGCCCGGCCCCTACCGGCTGCTCGCCGGGGTGCCGCTGCTCGACCTGGTGGTGCCGGCGCGGTTCGCGCTGGTGTGCGTACCGGTGTGCGGGGTGCTGCTGGCCCTGGCCCTGGACCGGGTCCGGCGCGGCGGGGCGCGCGCCTGGGCGCCGTGGG
>NZ_CADEAU010000484.1 GCF_902825405.1 Micromonospora maritima
GACCGCACCCGCCCGGTGAGCCCCCGGCGGCCCGCACCGCCTGACCCGGCCGACCACCGGCGTCGCGACCCTCAGTCGACCGCCTTCGCGACCCGGGCCGCGCGCAGCCGGGCGACCACCCGGGGATGCTCGGTCAGCGCCCGTTCCAGGGCGGCGAGCACGTCGTCCAGCAGCCGCCGGCCGCCCCGGGCGGTGAGCGCCTCCTCCTGCCACCGGACGAAGTCCAGCAACAGCTGGTCGTCGTCCACCCGGACGGCGGCGACCAGCGCGTCCACCAGGTGCGCGATGCCCGAGGCGACGTCCTCGGCGGTCTCCTCCGACGGATCCACCACGGCCAGCCCGAGCCGGACCAGCTCGCGCCGGCGGTGCAGCACCGCCACGTACGCGTCGTCGGGCGGGGGCGGCGGAGGGCCGGTGTGCGCGCCGGCCGACAACGACCCGGACAGCAGCCGGACCGCGTCCCGGGCGCTGGCGCCCCAGGCCGCCGCGCCGATCGCCGTCGCCCACCGGCCCTGCGGGCCGAAGCCGGGGCCGCCGGCCAGCACCGGCACCCCGGCCGTCCGGCTGGCCTCCACCATCCGCGCCGCCCGGACCAGCCGGTTGGGTTGCACGCAGCTCAGCAGCACCGCGTCCGGGCCGGTCTGGTGCAGGTAGGAGACCAGGTGCCGGGCCGGCACGCTGGCGCCGAGGAAGGTGACCCGCCACCCGTCCGCCCGGACCACCTCGCTGACGATCCGCGCGGCCAGCGCGTGCCACTCGCCCTCCACGCAGGCCACCACCACGTGCCCGCGGCGCGGTGGGCCGACGGTCGCGCCCAGCGCGTCCACCACCAGTTCGCTGACGTGGGTCGCGGCGTGCTCCTGGGCGACGCTCCACGACCCGGTGAGCCACCGCCGGCCGATCTCCCGCTGGGCGACCGCGACCAGGTCCACCAGGACGTCCGCGACCGAGCAGCCCTCGGCCAGCAGGCCCCGGGCGAGCGCCAGCGCCCCGGCCCGGTCGGCCCGGTCCAGGTGGTCGAGGTACGCGGCGAGCGAATCCGGTCCGATCCGGCAGGACGGGTTCACGCGGTGGTCACGGCCAGCATGGCGATGTCGTCGTGCGGCTGCCCGTCGAGCCACTCGTCGACGAGCTGGAGCACCCGGTCGACAAGCGCGGCCGGCGGCAGCCCGGCACCGGAGGTCAGCGCCCTGCGCAGCCGGGCGTCGCCGAACATGGCCAGCTCGCTGGGGCCGCCCCGGGCCTCGGTCACCCCGTCGGTGTAGGTCAGGAGCAGATCCCCCGGGGCCAGCCTGATCTCCGCCTCGGCGAACCGCGCGTCGGTCAGCGCCCCCACCGGCATGCCGCCGACCCGGACCGCCTCGATCCCGCCGGCGGCCCGGACGACCAGCGGCGCCGGATGCCCGCCCCCGGCCAACCGGACGAGCAGCCCGCCGTCCGGCTCCCGGGTCAGGGTGCCGAGCAGGAGCGTGGTGAACTGGGCCCGGCCGGCCGCGCCCGGCGCGTCCAGCAGCGCGCGGTTGAGCAGTTCCATCAGCTCCCGGGGGCGCTGCTCGACCAGGCGCAGCGTCTGGAGCGACTGGCGGACCCGGCCGGTCAGCACGGCCGCGCCGACGCCCTTGCCGCAGACGTCGCCGAGCGCGAACAGGCCGCCCGTGGAGGTGGGGAAGAGGTCGTAGAAGTCGCCGCCGATGCGCAGGCTGTCGCCGGCCGCCCGGTAGCCCCCGGCCAGCGTCATCCCGGCCAGGCGGGGCAGCTCCGGCGGGAGCAGGCTGTTCTGCAGCACGCGGGCCAGGTGGGCCTGCTCGCCGTAGAGTTCGGCGGCGGCCAGCGCGGCGCCGGCCCGGGCGGCGAACTCCCTCGCCAGCGAGATCTCCCGCTGGTCGAAGCCGGCCCGCCCCCGGCGCCGGGCCAGGACGAACGCGCCGGCCGGGCCGCCGGCGCTGGGCATCGGGCTGATCAGCACGGTGCCCGGACGCCCGAAGTCGGCCGGCAGCACCTCGGCCAGGTCGGCCAGCTCCGCGTCCAGCCAGGGGCTGGGCTCGGTGAGGTCGCCCTCCAACGCCGCGACCAGCCCGGGGACCGACTCCACCGTGCGCCAGCCGACCACGCCGGTGGCCGGGCCGGAATCGCCGGTCGCGTACCGGATCCAGTGCGGCTCGTCCTCGGCCGGCGGCGGCGGACGGTGCACCACCACGGCGGCGTCGGCCAGGTAGGGCACCGGCAGGCCGACGGCGGCGCGCAGCGTCTGGTCACGGTGCAGGGAGAGCCCGAGCCGGCTGCCGGCCTGGGCGAGGAAGGCGGTCCGGGACCGCTCGGCGAGCAGCGCATCGGTGCGCGCCTGCTCCTCGGTGACGTCGCGGACGTACCAGGCGCGGCGTTCCCCGGCGAGCCCGCGTCGCACGCCGCGCAGCCGCCGGCCCTGGTGCTCGGTGTCGAACGTCTCGGCGCCGTCGCGGGTCGCCTCGGCCAGACCGGTCACCGCGCAGCCGGTCAGGTCCACGCCCGGCGTCAGCTCGGGGAGGAGTTCCGCGGCCATGGCGTTGACCAGGGTCACCACGCCGGCGGCGTCGACGGTCACCACCGCCTCGGCCAACCCGTCCAGCAGTTCCCGGGCGAGCTGGTCGTCGGCCGGTAGCGCGGGGGCGACCCCGGCCACCCGCCGGGGTCGCTTCCGGGGGGCGTGTCCACCGCCGCTGACCGGCCCGGCGACACCGCCCCGACGCGCGGCGGTCACCGCCGCTGGCCGGGCGCTTCGGTCGGTCGACCCGTGCGCATGCTGTCGGTGTACCCCTCACTCGACGGATAGGTTGCCAGGCGGCAAGCGTACCCAGCGGGGCCGAGGAATGCCCGTCGAGGACGGCCCCGGTCAGCCGCCGCGGGCGAGCCAGCCGACCGGACGGTCGACGATCCGGCGGACCACCGAGGTGGCCCCACCGACCGCGGCGGACTGGGCGCCGAGCACGGCGGGTCGCACCGTGACCGGCGACCAGGCGGCGGTGAGCACCCGCCGGGAGACCTCCGCCTCCACCGGGGGACGCAGCCAGGGGGAGAGCGGGGCGTATCCACCCCCGAGCACCACGGTGTCCAGGTCCAGCAGGTTCACCACGCCCGCCACCGCCACCCCGAGGGCGGTACCGGCGTCGGCCAGGGCGGCCAGCGTGGCCGCGTCGCCGCGCTCGGCCAGGTCGGCGAGGCGGGTGGCGGCGGTGTCCGCCGGCAGTTCGGCGCCGGGCAGCCCGGCGGCGGCGAGGATCGCCTCCTGACCGGCGTACCGCTCGAGGCAGCCCCGGCCGCCGCAGCGGCAGGGTCGCCCCTGCGGTTGCACCGGGAAGTGACCGATCTCTCCGCTCCACCCCCGCGCGCCCCGGTACAGCGCCCCGTTCAGCACGATGCCGGCGCCGATGCCGATCTCACCGGTGACGTGCAGGAAGCTGCGCGGCCCGGCCGGCCCGGCGTACAGCTCGCCGAGCGCGGCCAGGTTCGCCTCGTTGTCGACCACCAGTGACGGGACGCCGTCGACCGGCTCGGCGAGGGGCTGTCCGGCGAGCAGCGCCGGTACGTCCACGTCCCGCCAGCCCAGGTTCGGCGCCAGCCGGACCAGGCCGCCGTCGCCCACCAGGCCCGGCACGGCGAGCGCCGCGCCGGCCAGGGTCAATCCGTCGCGTACGGCGGCGGCACGTGCCTCGGCGGCCAGCGCGGCCAGCCGGGCGAGCGTGTCGGCGGGGGAGACCGGGCGCAGGTCGGCGCGGCGGACCAGGTGATGTCGGACCGTGCCGGTCAGGTCGACCACGCAGGCTGCCAGGTAGTCGACGTTCACCTCCAGGCCCAGCCCGGCCGGTCCGTCGGCGGCGAGCACCAGGCCCCGGGCCGGCCGGCCCGCCCCGGTGCGCGGCGGCGGCTCGGCCT
>NZ_CADEAU010000485.1 GCF_902825405.1 Micromonospora maritima
GGTCGCCGGTGATCCGGAGCCGGGCGGCGACCACCGTGGGCGGTGCGGCGGCGGTGGCGGCGTCGAGCAGGGCGGTGCCCTCGTCGGCGGTCAGCCCGGTCATGCCGATCCGGCCGAGCCGCGTGCGGTCGTCGGCGTCGAGGCGTCCGGCCATGCCGCCGTCGGTGGCCCACATGCCCCAGGCGATGCTGGTGGCGGGCAGGCCGTGGGCGCGGCGGTGGGTGGCGAGGGTGTCGAGGAACGCGTTGGCGGCGGCGTAGTTGCCCTGCCCGGGTGAGCCGAGCGTGGCCGCGATCGAGGAGAACAGCACGAACGCGGTCAGGTCCCGGCCGGCGGTGGCCTGGTGCAGCGCCCAGGCGGCGTCCACCTTGGGGCGCATCACCCGCGCGACGGACTCGGCGTCGAGCGACGCGATCGTGGCGTCGTCGAGCAGTCCGGCGCAGTGGTGGACGGCGGTGAGGTCGACGCCGGCCAGGAGCCGGTCGAGCTGCGTCGTGTCCGCGACGTCGACGGCGGCGGTCCGCACGGTCGCGCCGGCCGCCGTCATCCCGTCGGTCACGGCCGCGACCACCGCGTCGTCGATCCCGGGGTACGGCGCCAGCAGCAGCCACGTGCCGGTCAGCGCCGGCCCGGTCGTCTCCGGTACGGGCTGCCAGTCGACGCGGTACCGCCAGGTGTCGGCGGTGGCACGTCGCCGGCCGGCCCGCCGCCACCGGGCGAGCGCCGGCAGCAGCTCGGCGACCGGCTGGTCGGTGTGGAACGTTGGGTCGAGCGCGGTGAGGTCGGCGCGCTCGACGGCGGTCCAGAACCCGTCGTCGGCCGCTTCCGCGGTCCCGCCCGCCGGACCGTCCTGGTCGGTCAGCCAGTAGCGCCGGTGCTGGAAGGCGTAGGTGGGCAGGTCCACGGTGGCCGGCCGGTGCCCGTCGACGGTGTACCAGGCCGCCCAGTCGACCGGGGTGCCGGTGACGTGCAACCGCGCCAGCGCGGTGGTCAGCGCGGTGACCTCGTCCTGGTCGCGGCGCAACGCCGGAATGTGGTGCAGCGTCCGGTCGGCGGGGACGTCGGCGGCCATCGCGGTCAGCGTGGCATCGGGCCCGATCTCCAGGAACGTGTTGACGCCGAGATCGTGCAGCGTGGCCACGCCGTCGGCGAACCGCACCGCCTCCCGCACGTGCCGCACCCAGTAGTCCGGGCCCGCGATGTCGTCGGGGTCGGCGAGCCGGCCGGTCACGTTCGACACGATCGGCAGCGTCGGGGTCCGCCAGTCCAGGCCGCCGATCGCGGCCCGGAAGTCGTCGAGCATCGGTTCCATCAACCGCGAGTGGAACGCATGACTCACCGCCAACCGCTTCACCCGCCAACCCCGCGCCGCGCACTCCCCCGCGACCCGGTCCAGATCCGCCACCGCACCCGACAGCACCACCGAGGCCGGGCCGTTCACCGCCGCCACGTCCACGCCAGCGTCCGGACCCGCGCCGCCCATCAGCGGGTGCACGACGGCTGCCTCGCCAGCATCGGCCCCCCGGAGCGGCCCGCCTGCCGAGGCGGCGCCCTCCGCCGTAGCGTCACCTGACCGCAGCAGCGCCCGAACCTGCTCCTCCGACGCACCCACCGCCAGCATCCCGCCACCGGACGGCAGCGCTTGCATCAACGCACCGCGTGCCGCGACCAGCGCGACCGCGTCGTCCAGGGACAGCACCCCCGCCACATACGCGGCGGTCACCTCACCGATCGAATGCCCCGCGAGACTGTCGACCCGCACCCCCCACGAGGACAGCAGCTCCCACAACGCCACCTCGACCGCGAACAACCCCGCCTGCGCGTACATGGTCCGATCCAGCAGCTCCCCGCCGTCGAACACCACCTCCCGCAACGGCCGATCGAGGCGGCCGTCGAACAACGCGCACACCCGGTCGAACGCGTCCGCGAACACCGGGAACGCCGCATACAGCTCCCGGCCCATGCCGGCGCGCTGCGACCCCTGGCCGGTGAACAGCACGGCCCGCCGACCGGAGTCCACCTCACCGGTCACGAGACCGGCAGCCGTGCCGCCGTCGGCCAGGGCGGACAGGCCGGCGAGCAGCGAGTCGGGATCGGCGCCGACCACCGCGGCCCGGTGGTCGAGCGCCGCACGGCCGGTCGCCAGGGACCAGCCGATCTCGACCGGTGCGTCCTCGCGTCCGCGGAGGTGGTCGGCCAGCCGGGCCGCCTGGGCGGCCAACGCTTCGGCGGATCGCGCCGACAGCAGCCACGGGACGGCCGTGTCCGTCGCGCCGGCCCGGTCGCCGTCGTCGGCCGGCCCGGGCGCTTCCAGGATCACGTGGGCGTTGGTGCCGGAGATGCCGAACGACGACACCGCCGCCCGACGGGGACGGTCCACCACCGGCCACGGCCGCGCCGACGTGACCAGCTCCACCGCACCCGCCGACCAGTCCACCTTCGACGACGGCGCGTCCACGTGCAGGGTGGCCGGGACGAGGCCGTGCCGCAGCGCGAGGACCGCCTTGACGACCCCGGCCGCGCCGGCGGCGGCCTGGACGTGGCCGATGTTGGACTTGACCGAGCCGAGCAGCAGCGGCGCGGCGTCGCCCCGGTCCTGCCCGTACGTGGCCAGCAGCGCCTGCGCCTCGATCGGGTCCCCGAGCGTGGTGCCGGTGCCGTGCGCCTCGACCACGTCCACGTCGGACGGGGACAACCCGGCGTTGGCCAGCGCGGCCCGGATGACGCGCTGCTGCGCCGGCCCGTTCGGCGCGGTCAGCCCGTTCGAAGCCCCGTCGGAGTTCACCGCCGAGCCGCGCAGCACGGCGAGGATCCGCCGGCCGTCGCGGCGGGCGTCGGAGAGGCGCTGCACCAGCAGCACGCCGACGCCCTCACCCCAGCCGGTGCCGTCCGCACCCTCGGCGAACGACCGGCAGCGGCCGTCGGCGGCGAGGCCACCCTGCCGGGAGAACTCGACGAAGGTGGCAGGTGAGGCCATCACGGTGACGCCGCCGGCGAGCGCGAGCGTGCACTCGCCGCTGCGCAGCGACTGGGCGGCCAGGTGCAGCGCGACGAGCGACGACGAGCAGGCCGAGTCCACGGTCAGCGCGGGTCCCTCGAAACCGAGCGTGTACGCGACCCGACCGGAGAGCACGCTGGTGGCGGTGCCGGTGAGCAGGTGCCCGCCGACCTCCTGGTCGCGGCCCATGGCCGTCGAGGCGTACCCCTGGAAGCCGGCGCCGGCGAAGACGCCGACGCGTTCGCCGCGGAGCCGGGCGGGGTCGATGCCGGCGTTCTCGACGGCCTCCCAGGAGGCTTCGAGCAGCAGCCGTTGCTGCGGGTCCATCGCGAGCGCCTCGCGCGGGGAGATGCCGAAGAAGTCGGCGTCGAAGGCGCCCGCGTCGTAGACGAATCCGCCCTGCCGGGGGAACGAGGTGTCGGTGAGGCGGCCGGCGAGGAACCGGTCCCAGCCCCGGTCGAGGGGGAAGTCGGAGATGCCGTCGCGTCCGGCCGCGAGCAGGTCCCACAGCTCGTCGGGATTGGTGACGCCGCCGGGCAGGCGGCAGGCCATGCCGACGACCACGATCGGGTCGTCGTGGACCGGACTGCCGGCCTCCGGTCCGTCCGCCGCCGCCGGCTCGCCGGTGAGCGTCGCGGCGAGGTACGAGGCGAGGGCCGCCGGGGTCGGCTGGTCGAACACGAGCGTGCTGGGCAGTGCCAGGCCGGTCTCGGTGGTGAGCCGGTTGCGCAGCTCGACGGCGGTCAGGGAGTCGAAGCCCTGCCGTTGGAACGCGCGGTCGGCGACCACCGCGTCGGCGCTCGGGTGGCCGAGCACGGCCGCGGCCTGGGCGCGGACCAGGTCGAGCAGGTGGCCGTCGCGCCGGCTCGGGGCGAGGGCGGCGAGTCGGCGGGCGAGCGGG
>NZ_CADEAU010000486.1 GCF_902825405.1 Micromonospora maritima
GGCCGGGTGGACGCGCTGGTGGCCCGCTTCCGGGCCGCCCACCCGGACGTCGAGGTGGTCGCCGAGACGGCCTGGACCGCGCCGAACGTCGCCGGCCTGCTCGCCGGCCGGCTGGACGCGGCGTTCGTCCGCCCCCCGGTGGACGAACCGGCGCTGCTCTGCCGCACGGTCGACACCGAGGAGCTGGTGCTGGCGGTGCCGGCCGGTCATCCGCTGGCCGCCGGTCGTCGCCGGATCGGCCGGCCCGAGGTGGTCGACCTGCCGGCGGTGATGTGGCCGCGGGAGAACGGGCCGGGCATGTTCGACCGGACCATCGCGCAGGTGTGGCCGCGCGGCGGCTTCCGGCTGGTCCGGCAGGAGCCGGACG
The DNA here is from genome assembly GCF_902825405.1 of Micromonospora maritima. Taxonomy (GTDB): domain Bacteria; phylum Actinomycetota; class Actinomycetes; order Mycobacteriales; family Micromonosporaceae; genus Micromonospora; species Micromonospora maritima. The sequence continues at coordinate 368 of NZ_CADEAU010000486.1, forward strand.
ACGAGCAGTTGCTGCGCGCGGTGGCGCAGGGCGACGTGGTCGCGGCCGTGCCGGCCGGTCGGGCCCGGGCGTTGCGGCTGCCCGGCGTACGGCTGCGCCGGTTCACCGCGCCGACGCCCACCGTGGAGGTCGGGTTGGCCTGGCCGGCGGAGAACCGCAACCCGGCGCTGCACGCGCTCCTGGCGCTGCTCGACTGAGACGGGACGGACCGGCGTGCCCGGCTCGGCTACGCTCGGGGCGTTTCGCCCTGGGGAGGCATCATGAGCGCGGATCCTTCGATGAGCGGTGACTTCACCCGCATGCTCGACGCGACGATGGCGGCACTTCGGACGGTCGGCCCGCCGCCCGGTCCGGACGCGGACACGCCGGCCGTCGGCGAGGCCGCCGACGGTCAGGTCCGCGCGGAGATGGGGCCGGACGGCCGGCTCCGGTCGCTGCACGTCGAGCCGCGGCTGATGCGGCTCGGCTCCGAGGAACTGACCGCGCACGTGGTCACCGCGGTCAACGCGGCGATCGACGGGCTGCGCACGACGCCGGCTCCGCAGGTGGCGGACATGTCGCAGCTGCGCGAGCAGTTGCGGGAGGTGCGGGACACCGCCGTACCCCGGCTCGGGTCGTTCCTCGACGCGCTCACCGAGGCACAGGAGCGGCTGGCGCGGGGGGCGCAGCGGTGAGCGGCGACGGCTTCGAGGTGCACCCGCCGCTGATCCGGGCGGCCGGCCGGGGCGTCGCCGACGTGGCCAAGCGGTTCGACGGCGAGCTGGCGGCGTTCGAGGCGCGGATGCAGGGCTACGGCGAGCCGTGGGGCACCGACGACATCGGCTCGCTGATCGGCGTCGCCTACACCGAGGTGGCCACCTACATCTTCGACTGCGTGGGCATGGCCGCCGACGAGTTCACCTCCGCCGGCGCCGACATCACCGGGATGGCCGACGCGTACGAGCGGGTCGACGACGACGGCGCGGGCACGATGCGGTCGCTGGCCGGCGGGTTGGGGTGAGCGGTGGGACTGCAACTGCCCGGTGAGCTGATCACCGCGCTCGGCTGGATCGGCTACACCTGGCCCGAGGCCGACGAGGTGAAGCTGTTCGAGATGGGCCAGGCGTGGATCGAGTTCGCCGGCCGGATCGGAGCGACGGCCGACGAGGCGGACGCGGCGGCCGCGCAGGTGTGGACGCAGAACGTCGGGCCGGCGGTGGCCGCGTTCCAGAAGTGGTGGGGCGGCGGGCAGAACGGGCCGCTGGTGCTGCACGACAGCATGCCGGCGGCCGTGCTGCTCGGCGCCGGGCTGATCATCTGCGCGGCGATCGTGCTGGCGTTGAAGATCGCGGTGATCGTGCAGCTGGCGATCCTCGCGTTCGAGGTGGCCCAGGCGATCGCCACCGCCGTGGTGACGTTCGGGGCGTCGCTGGCCGAGATCCCGGTCTTCCAGATCATCAGCCGGGAGATCGTCGGCGCGCTGATCGACCAGGTCGTCAACCGGCTGCTCGATGCCTAGCCCGAGACGCGGCCGGGGCGCCGCCGCGAAGCCGGCCGCCGGCAAGATCGTCCGCAAGGCGGTCGAGAAGCTCGAGAAGCCGATCGTCCGGGTCACCGGGCCGAACCGGAGCCTGCCCACGACGGTGGTCCGGGTGCAGCGCCGGGACTTCCACGCCACCGCCCAGTTCCGGCGCAAGATGGCGGCGCTGAAGAAGCTCAGCGACGAGGGCAAGCTCTACAAGGCGACCAACCCGGTCGAGCGGGACAAGAGCATCACCGACGGCTACAAGGAGCGGATCCGGCAGAAGATCTGGGACAAGTACTGGCCGCACGACAAGGACCTCGCCAACCGGCTCAGCCAACGGCTCAGCGACCAGCACCCCGACCACGTGTGGGAACTGCAGCTCGGCGGGCCGGACACCGTCGACAACCTCAAGCTGCTGCATGGTAGAACCAACACAGACATCGGCTCCCAGATCTGGGGGCAGATCCAGAATCTGCCGGACGGGACCCCGATCCGAATAGAGGTAGTGGATTGACTCCCGATCTTGCGCAGCTTCTCGGCGAGCTCCGGGCCGACCTGGCCGCCGACGAGCCGGCGAGTCTCGCGTACGGGCAGATCGGCGAACCGGCCGGCGACGGTGACGTGCCGGCGGAGCTGCCGGGCGGCCTGCGCGAGTTCCTGCTCGTCGCCGACGGGCTGCGGGCCGGCGCGATCGAGCTGGCCTCGACCGCCCGACTGGCCGGGGTGCAGTACTTCCTCGACTACGCGCCCGACTTCTCCCCCATCCCGCAGGACAAGGCCGGCTGGCTGGTCGTCGGCACCCGCAGCGACGAGCCCATCTTCCTGGAGCGGGCCACCGGCGCGGTGTGGTACTTCCCGCCGACCGGCACCGAGTGGTTCATGGGCGACGCGTTCGCGGAGCTGGCCCCCGACCTCGACTCGTTCGTGCACTACTACGTCCTCGGCCCCGGCTACGCCGAGCTGGTCACCGACGACGACGGGTGGTACGCGTTCCTCGACCGGCAGGGCCTGCTCGACGAGGCGGACGAGGACGACGGGGACCAGCCGTGACGGTCACCCGCGAGCAGCTCACCGCGCTCTGGGGTGAGCGGGGCGTCGTCTACTTCCCCGACCGGCGCTTCGACGCCGTGCTCGGGCCGCTCGGCCCGGAGGTCTTCCCGCCCGACGGCGCGCTGCCGGTCGAGGTGCCGATCCTGTTCACGGTGGACGTCACGGTCCCCGACCTGGAGCTGTTCTCCACCCTGTCGATCGAGCTGGGCGATCAGGGTCCCCGCCCGTACGTCGTGCTGGGCTGCTCCCCGGAGGATCCCGCGCTGCTGTTCTGCCTGGACGCGGGCACCGGCGAGGTGCTCCTGCTCGACCTGGAGACACCAAACCTGGAGACGGTGAACCGCACGTTCGCCGCGTTCGTGGAGTTCCTCTACCGGTTGGGGCAACTCATCGCGACCGACCCGGGCGGGCGGGAGCGGGCCGTCCGGGCGGCGGCGATCCGCGAGGACCTGCGGGCGGTCGACCCGGCGGCGTTCGCCGACCCCGAGTCGTGGTGGAACATGGCCTTCGACGAGCTGGAGGCCACCGCCTGACCGGCGCCGTCACCGCGGCGCCGCGCCGATCGTGACCACCCGGGCCCAGTCCGGTGGTGACGTGGGCACCCGGTCGGCGTGTTCGCTCCACCGCGTGTGCCGGGGAAACAGACCCACGACGGTCCGGCAGGAGGGACGCGCGGCGGGCCAGGGCGTCTGCCCGTCGGTCAGCACGACGACGACGTCCGGGCGGCGACCGTGCCGCAGCGCCCGGGCGAAACCGGTACGCAGGTCCGTGCCCCCGCCGCCGACGAGCGGAAGGTCCTCGGCCCGGCACAGCGGCAGCACCCGGTCGGCGGCGGCGTCGCAGGGCAGCACGCTGACCAGGTCGCGACGCCCGCCGACGGCCCGGGCGATCGCGGTGACCTCCAGCAGCGCGCTGCCCAGCTCGCGGTCGCTGACCGAGCCGGAGGTGTCGACGACGACGCAGACGCGTGGCGGGC
>NZ_CADEAU010000487.1 GCF_902825405.1 Micromonospora maritima
GGACCCGAGCCCGCGTCCGGCATCCGGCGCGGCGGTCGGCGAGCCCGGGTGCGACCCGGCCCGAACCAGCCCGGCGACCCGGGAGGTCACCCGCGGGACCGCCGGCACCTCCCGAGGTGGACCCCGACCACCGCACGCCTTGCTCGGGCGGCGATCCGCTCACACCCGACCACCCGGTCAGCCGGCGCGGCACGCTCCATCGAGGACGGACCAGCGGTCAACGGCACGTGTGATCGTCGAACCCCCCGGACGTCACCTCGGAAGCAGAATAGAACTCGATTCCGCGCGACGGAGCGCATCGACCCGGGTCGAGCCGAAGGGGCGAGCGCCGGTCGGACCGGGGGCGGAGAAATCCGACCGATCATCCCCCTGGCGCGTAGACGATTTTCGGCGTAGGTCGCTACCCACGAGTAATTTTCCGGTGAAAATACTTACGGACCGTGGAATCTTCGGCGCGCGGCTGTCGAACACCGCGGCTCGACCCGCCGCGCGGAGAGCCTGCTCAGACATCGTACGGGGGGCGCGGAATGGGGTCCACCATGGCGTCGAAGCCCCGGGGCAGCTGCGCGACGAGGTCCTGGAACTCGCCCACCGTCACCGTGTCCCGCAGCGTCGCGAGCACCGCGCGCGTGCCCACCTCCGCGACCGCCGGGTCCACCGCCGAGCGCTCGGCGACCCGGTACAGGAACTCCACCGCCGCACCGGTCGTCCCGGTGCCCTCGGGCGCCGCGAGGTAGCCGCCCACGTCGTCCGGCAGTTGCGCGGCCAGGTCACCGGCCTCGTCGGCGGTGATCCGCTCGGCGAGGGTCTGCAGCACCGCGCGGGAGACCGTCGCGGCCTGGTCCGTGGACAACTCGGCCCGACGCGCCACCGCCTCGACGAACAGGGGAAACCGCACGCCACCCTCCCCCCTCGCGCCGCCGCCACGACCCGGTGCCGCCCCGCCGGCCCCGCCGACTACCCCGCACCCACCCCCACCAAACGACCCCACCCCGCCGTGCGATCTTGCACTGAGGGCCCCGGCAAAAGGGACCTATGCGACGTCTCGCGGGAACCGCCGCCTGTTCGATCAGATGCGAACAGGCGATGGTTGGCGCGCGCCTCGAACACCGGTTCGTCGAGCTGGTAACGCTGCCGCGGGCTCCAGGCGACGGAATACCGATCGACTAATCGGGGCTTGATCTTCAAGCGACAGGGTCTTGACCTGCGGCTTTACCGGCCTCTCGCAGGGATGCGGCGAAGCGCCCTCGTCAGCTCCTCGTTCGGTGCAGCCAATCCTGGGTTAGCGACCGCATCAGCGCGGGTTGTTCGAACGGCAGGTAATGTCCGGCCGCGTCAACCACGGTGAAGGCGCCTCGGGGATAGTGGCGCATGGAGCGGAACTGGTCGGCATAGCCGACTATCCTGTCCTGTCGCCCGGTGATCACGGTGACCGGACCGCCGAAGACGATGTCGGCGTCCTCGTCGGGAAGCGCAAAGTCAGGGCCCCCTCGTAGCTCCTCTTGGAACTTTTCATCGCCGGGCCCGCCGGACTCCAAGGCCGCGAGCACCGTCGCGACGACAGTCGACGTGCGATGGCCCAAGGCCGCGTCAAGGTGAGGGCGCAGTTCGGCGGGGGCGCCGTCCAGCCAACCCGTGGGCGCTGCGGGCGGCTCAAGCTCAGGCAGATCCCGACTTCCTCGCGACATCTTGACCCCCGGGCTGACGAGAAGCAGGCCGCGGACGATCTCCGGCCGCTGACGCGCGATCCCCGCGGCGAGGTAGGCGCCGTAGGACGCACCAGCCAGCAGGACCGGCGCGCCGACGTGGCGGTCGAGCCACGCGCACACGGCGTCCAGCACCGCCTGGGATGCGGCTGGGCAGTCCGTTGGAGAGTCTCCGTGGCCGGGCAGATCCAGGTACACCTCCCGCAGTTCCACACCCGCGAATGCAGGAGTGAAGGCCGCAGCCATGGCTGCGCGCGTCATGCCGAACATCGGAAGGCACACAACCACCGGTCCGGCTCGCCCTGATTCATCAAACGCTATGTCCACGTCGAAATCCCTATAGATGTCGTCAACGAGTACCGTGTTCGGGACACGGCCACCGAAGGGCTGGCCGTATCCCTATTGGGACCCTGTCACTCTCCATCAGTGAGCGTGGAGTCGCTGACGGTGGGCGCGAGGCGATAGAGAGCAGTCAAGCCGGTGGCGATCACGCCGAAGGCGATGATGGCGATGGCGCAGAGCAGCAAGGTCTCGCGGGCGCCGAGGGCACTCACGAGCGGGCCGCCGAGCATGGTGCCCGCCGGTACTGCCACCACCGTGACGGCACCATTAGCGGCGAGGACCTGCGGCCGGTTCACGGTCGTCGTGCTGCGCTGGAACAACGCCATCGACGTGGGCATGTACGGCGCCCACACCGCCCCGCCGATGGCAAAGGACAGCAGGGACAGACCGGCGGGTGCGCCCAGTCCGAGGGGCAGCATGGTGAGACCGAAGCCCACGACGATGCCGATGGTGACGACCCACAGCGACCAGCGACGTAGGTAGCCGACGGTCAAGCCACCGATAAGGGCACCCGCACCGAATGCCATGTAGTAGGTGCCGAGCAGGGTCGCCGAGGCGTGCAGTTCGTCGGTGATGTAGAGGGGAAGGGCGACGTAGACGGGACCGAAGAGAAAGAAGAACCCGAAGCTCAGAGTGAGCAGGCCGAGCAGGCTACGGTTGCGGCGGATGACGCCGAAGCCAGCAGTGCGTGAGGCGCCGGCCTGCGTCGGTGTCGGCCTGCCGGTGGCGGGTACGGCCAGGTGGTAGGTGAGCGCAAGGACGGCGAAGGTGGCCGCGTCGATGGCGATCACCCAAACTGCTCCGCCCCAACTGATCAGGAGCCCGGCGAGCGGAGGGCCACCGATGGTGGCCATCTCGGCGATGATGCCGAGGACGCCGTTGCCCGCCAGATGGTGGCGCACCGGGAGCACCTCGGCGATCAACGTGTAGCGTCCCGCCGAACCCCACGAGTGCAACAGCGACGAGACGGCCAGCAAGGTCACGTACAACCCGAGGCTCAGTGCCCCGGCGACGTAGGCGACCGGAATCGCCGCAAGCGCCCCGGCGCGCAGGGTCGCGTCCCACCCGGCCAACTGCGCGCCCCCACGCCCACCCAACACCCGGCCGAACACCAGGGTGCCCACCACGCTGGGCACGGTGTACGCGGCCACCGCGATCGCCACCCACAGGCCACGCTGCCCCGGCGACGCCAACTGCAACGCCAACCAGCTCACCGCCACGACCGCCATGCCATCACCCAGGGCGGACACCGTTAGACCGGGCAGGATCCGACGCAGCAACGAATGGCTCAGCACAGGCCAGTACGGCGATGAATACGGGAATCGCCGCGCCACGGTCGCGGGTGTCATCCGGTCACTGAACACCACGAGCAGCAGCGACATCAATAAAGGTAGCTGTCAGCATAATCCGCTCACAGCCGAACCTGTGCCCAGTCCACTTGACCATCCGCCCGCCGCAGTCGTCTCGGCACAGTTCTCCACGACCGCAGCGGACGGCAGGCCGCTTCGGCTACGGTCCGTGACGCGCACCGGCAGCGGCCGGCGCACGGACGAGGAACTCGCTCCGAACGAATACGCGAGTCTGCCAGTCCACCAAGTGCAAGATCGCCGGGGCGGGGTTGGGGGTCAGCCGCCGAGGGGGGCGCCGCGCCACTGCCAGGTCTGGCGGCGGGGGCGGGTGGGCAGCTCCAGGCGGCCCGTGCACCAGCGCAGCGCGGTCCACGGGTCGGTGTCGGCCAGGCCGGACGCCACCTCCGGGAAGAGCCGCGCGACGACCCGTGGCTGACCACCGACGAGTTCATGAACGCGCTCGACGAGAACCTGGCTCGCAAGCTCGCCGCCTGACGTG